>NZ_JBEXYL010000007.1:0-191359 GCF_040630895.1 Streptomyces sp. NPDC005728 | reverse complement strand
CCTGCGGCATACGCCTGGGTGACGCCGGTACAGGTCACGGCGAGGCCGCCGATGAGCCCCGAGATGGCCGCGATCTTCTTCCCACTGAACATGTGATGCGTTTCCTTTGCGAGGGGCGGGACCCTTCGGGGGGTGACCCCGAAGGGCTCCGCGGAAGGTCGAACGCGGTGACGCCGCCGACCTCAGCCAGTGAATGCGTTGTTGAACTGGCCGCAGGTGGTGTGCAGGGTCTGGGCGAGACCGAGCACGCCGATCGGGATGCTGCCTTCGGCCGCCGTCTGCGGGCTGCACTCCTGGTAGGGGCGGTAGAGGTCGTTCACCTCCAGTCCGCCGCCGCCGTGCGCGTAGGCGGTACCGGCGCCCGCACCGATGGCGGACAGACCGCCGGCGGCCACTGCTGCGATCACGACCTGCTGAAGCTTGCGCATGGAACCCTCGGTTCTTCATTGCCTGTACGTCGAGGCTGATTGCCTACCGTGACTGAACGAACACTATCAGTAGTGATTCGAGGTATTCCACATCGGTGGATATCCGTGTCCCGGCGGGTACATGGCCTGCACAAATCGCCAAGTACGCTTTCGCAAGCCCGTGTTGAGCATCCCCGATAAAGCGATCAGCACAATGAGGTAAACCAACACCAGCGTAAAATAGGGATAGTTATCCACGTCCGGGCACGGAAAGGATCAGGTCCCGCATCGCCTCGACGTACCGCTGCATGTTCTTGTACGCCGCGTCGGTGTCCGGGTAGCGGCAGCCGAACCACAGACCCTCGTGCAGGCGGTTGAACCAGGCGCACACCTGGTCCCCGTACGACACCCGGAGCAGCCCGTACGCCTTCCGCTCGGTCCATCGTTCGGAGCCGGGGACGACGCGGGCGTCGACGTACGAGACGATCGAGTACAGGTCGGGCGAGGTCGGCCGGAAGTCCGCGCCGAGCAGGCGCAGCACCCGGGCCAACGGCATTCGCGCGAGCGGGCGGTTGGCCTGCAGTTCGGCGCGCACCGTGGTGAGTGCCTCGTCGAAGTCCCGCGCCGCCGGCACCTCGATCGGCGCGCCGCCGACGTACCAGCCCACGGAGTCCGACCAGGTGGACTTCAGCCGGGTGTGGAACGGCACGACCGTGCGGTAGACCGGCTGCCCGCCGATCTCGTGGACGATCATGCTGGTCGCGGCCAGGACTCCCACAAGACTGCCGCCGTAGCGCCTGCAGTACGCCTCGAAAGCGACGGCGGCGTCCGCGTCCACGAGCCACTCGCGCATGAGCTTCTGCACGGGCAGCCCGCCCTCGGGAGCCAGACCGAGATCGACGGGGAAGTTCGGCAGCTTGCCGTCGCAGCGGCCGATGAACTCCCGCCAGCGGGCGACGATCGCGTGCGAGTCGTCGATCCCGTCCGCGTTCGCCCGTTCCAATTCGCAGAAGTCGACATAGCTGCCGACCGGCGTCACGGACACGGTGCGGCCGGCGAGCTGCGCCGTGTACAGCTCATGGATCTCGTCCGGGATGCGATGCAGGGAGTAGGCATCGACGTTGGTGTGGTCGAAAGCCAGGTACACGCTGGTGGAGTCGTCGCGGACCACTGCGGCGTAGATGAGGTTCGGCCAGCCCAGTGCGTCCGCCGCCACGTCGAATCGGTCCTGCAGGTGCCGGACCAGCGTGCCCGCGTCGGCGAAGTCGCCGACCACCTCGCGGCGCAGCGCCACGTCGTGCTCGTCGAGCGTGAACCGGTGCATCTCGTCGCCGGCCCACCGGAAGCCGCTGCGCAGCGTCTCGTGCCGCAGCGTCCAGCCGCGCAGCGCCTCCTCCAGCGCGTCGAGGTCGGCCCGGCCCGGCAGGTCGAAGGCGGTGCCCAACCAGGTCGGCACGAACAGGCCGTCCTCGCGCACCGACCGCGCCGTTCTGATGTGCGACTCCTGGTTGTACGCCGGCGGCCGTGAGTCCGTCGGACGCGTGGCCGCCGCCGCGACGGTCGCCGGGCTGAACGTCCACTCGACAAGCCGTCCGGGCCGCACCTCGCAGCGCTGGATGTCAGAAATTCGCACGGGGCGTCTCCGTTCGCAGAAGGCACAGAATCGATCAAGGGATGCCGTGCGCGCGGACAGTTGCGGCCGTGTCGCCGACTTTCAGCGGAACGTGTGGCGTATCGAACGGTGAAGCGATCGGCCGCCGGGATCAGCCGAGCCGGCGTACCGGGGAACCTGCCAGGAATGCCTGGATGTCCTCCACGGCCTGGCCGTAGTACGTCGCGTAGTTGGCCTGCGACACATAGCCCAGGTGCGGGGTGGCGAGCAGGCGCGGAGCGGTGCGCATGGGGTGGTCCGCGGGCAGCGGTTCGACGTCGAAGACGTCCACGCCGGCGCCGGCGATCCGCCCCTCGTGCAGGGCCGCGAGCAACGCGTCCTGGTCGACGAGGCCCGCGCGTGAGGTGTTGATCAGATAGGCCGTCGGTTTGAGCAGGGCGAGTTCGGCCGCGCCGAGCAGCCCGCGGGTGCGGTCGCCGAGCTTGAGGTGGAGGGAGACGAAGTCGCTGGTCTCCAGGAGTTCCTCCTTGGAGGCGGCCAGTTCGACGCCGACCTCGTCGGCACGCTCCTTGGTGAGGTTCTGGCTCCAGGCGCCGACCTGCATCCCGAAGGCGAGGCCGACTTGGGCGACCCGGCTGCCGATGTTGCCGAGACCGAGCAGGCCGAGGCGGCGACCGTGCAGGTCGGCACCGACGGTGGACTGCCAGGGGCCGCCCGTGCGCAGCGCACCGTTCTCGGTCACCAGGTTGCGGGCGAGGCCCAGCAGGAGCGCCCAGGTCAGTTCGAGGGGCGGGGTGGAGGAGCTGGCCGTCCCGCACACCGTCACTCCGTTGCGGTCGGCGGCGGCGTGGTCGAGCGCGGAGTTGCGCATGCCGGAGGCGACGAGCAGCTTCAGGCGGGGCAGGCGGTCGAGCAGGGATGCCGGGAACGGAACGCGTTCGCGCAGGGTGACGACGATGTCGAAGTCGGCCAGTACACCTGCGAGTTCGTTCTCGTCGGCGATGTGCTCGCGCAGGCTCACGACCTCGACGCGGTCCTGGACGGCCGACCAGTCGGCGGACGAGAGCGCGACGTTCTGGAAGTCGTCGAGCACGGCACAGCGCAGTCGCATGTCGGTTGTCTCCCCGGTGAGTGTGGTTCGTGGTGGCGCCGAGGGGACCGTACCGTCCGGTCCGGGCGGTCAAGTCGGCCACCCCGACGCCCTGTTCGGCACGGGTCGTCCGCACACCGGGCGTGCGGAGGAGCCCGGCACTCGATCACCGGGGCTCTTCCCGCACCGTGTCTCCCGCGAACCGGCCTCACTCGTAGCGGTAGATCCCGCTCAGGTCCTCCAGTTGGTCCGGGGTCTCGTCCCACGGCGGCAGCCGCTCGTGCCGGGCCACGATCCGGTGGTGCTGGGCATCGCGCGCACCGGGCGGCGCGGCCGGGAGGTAGCGGTGGTCGCGATGCCGCTGGCGCCAGCGGGTCCACTGCAGGTCGACGAAGGCGTGGTGCAGCCAGAAGACGGGGTCGTTGACGGCGGCGCCGCCGAGCATCACTCCGCCGACCCAGCGGTGCACCCGGTTGTGATTGCGCCAGGAGACGCTTCCCCGGCCCACCCCCCACCCCTCCAGGGTGTTGCGGAACCCCTTGGCCACCGTCGAGTCCCAGGGCGCCGTGTCGTAGACCGGGTCGGCCAGGGCCGACTCCAGCTCACGGCCGGTCGGCAGCTGGAGCGGGTTGCGGGCGCGGCCGAGGTCGCGGGTCAGGTACTCCCCGCTGGTCACGCCCTCGGTGATTCTCCAGTGGCCCGCCCGGAAGGCGAACGGGCCGTTCATCACCTGCCGGTCCGAGCGCCGGCCGTTGCCGCCGAGCAGGTCGTCGGTCCAGGGCAGGGAGGTGGCCGTGCGGTCGCGGGTCCAGTCCCAGTACGGCACCGTCACCGACGCGTCCACCCGGCGCAGCGCCCGCTCCAGCTCCAGCAGCAACTTGCGGTGCCAGGGCAGAAAAGAGGGCGCCATGTGGGCGGTGCGCAGCCCTTTCTCGCCGTCGGGCTTGTAGTGCGCGATGTGCATCCGTACGAACTCGTCGTACTCGCCGCGCCGCTTGACCTCCAGCAGGGCGCTCACGAACCGTTGCCGCTCGGTGCGGGTCAGCCTGCTGACGTTCTTACGCGTGTACGCCATGCTCGCCACCCCCGTGCGTCGGCCCCCCGCTCATCGGTCCCGGTGCCAGATCACGCAGCTGTTCTCCGGGATTCAGCTCGTCGACCGCCCCGCGGGCCGCGGCGAGCGGGGTCGGGTACGAGCGGTAGTGGTCGACCATGCTCAGCCAGCTGCCGTCGGCGCGGCGCATCAGGTGCAGCGGCCGGCCGTCGATCGTGACCTCCCACCGGCCGCCGACGGCCCGCCGTGCGGTGCCGACCTCGACGCCGCGGATGCGGCGGCCGTGGTACGTCTCGTCGAAATCGTCGGCCTGCCGGCCGTCGTCCGGGGTACGCGGGGGTCGCCCGCAGGCCGCGGCCACCGGGGCGAGCGCCACGGCGGCGGCCGAGGCGAGCAGCCTGCGCGCCATGTCCCGCCGTGTTCTGCCCGGGGACCGCGCTCCGCCCGCGACCGGCGTGCCGCGCTGCCCGCCCACCGGCACTCCGCCGACGCCTAGGACCATCGTTCACTCCTCGTCCGGTTCGGTTGTCCGAAGCGGTAACCGACGGACGGCCCTCCCGGTCACCGACGTGCGGCCGGACCGGTGACGGCAGCGCCGGAGCCGTCGGCGGAACGGACCGCGCCCGGTGCCGCAGGTCAGCCGGTCCAGAAGTCCCACCAGCGGGTCAGAACCAGCATGCCGACGATTCCGATGTGCAGCAGTGGCAGCACCCAGGTGAACTCGGCGAGGAACGCCCGCAGCGGGGCCGGTGCGGGCAGGAACCGGTGTCGTACGGCGAACGACGTCACGTACCAGAACATGAGGATCGTGGCGACCCACGCCAGACAGCACCACAGGCACAGCGCGTTGATCCGGTACAGCGACTCGAACTGCAGCCACGACACGAACCCGACCCCGAACAGACAGCCCGCGTCGAAGGTCAGCCAGTACCAGCGGGGGAAGGCGGCACCGGCCAGCAGGCTCATGCCGACGCAGATCACGACGCCGTAGGCCACCAGACCGAGCATCGGGTTGGGGAACCCGAAGGCCGAGGCCTGCGCGCTCTTCATGACGCTGCCGCAGGACACCACCGGGTTCAGGCTGCACCCCGGCGTGAAGTTCGGGTTCTCGAGCAGTTTGAACTTGTCGAGGGTGATGACCCAGGAGGCCAGCAGCCCGGCCGCGCCCGTGAGCACCAGGAGCAGCGCGAGGCCACGGCCGCCGCCTGCCGCCCGGGTCGCCGGCGCCGCCGCCATCAGACGCGCGGCCGGGCCGGAAGGTCCGGCCGGTCCGTCACGAGTTCGGCAGTGTCGGGGTGGGCACGGGCAACGAGGGCACCGGCAGCGAGGGCACCGGGAGGGGCAGGCCAGGCAGCGAGGGGAGGGTCGGCAACCCGGGCAGGTTGGGTACGGGCAGGCCGGCGCCGAGCAGCAGGACGGCGAGGTAGTTGACGAGACCCGTCAGCACTGCGGTGAGCGCCGGGACGACCTGGGTGGCGTCGCCGGAGGTGACGGCCTTCAGAAGGGCGTCCAGCGCCTTGGTGAGCGCGGCGAGCGCGTCGGCCGCGAGGTCGGCCCGCTCCTTGGCGCCCGGTGCCTTGGCGTCGCTGCCGGTCTTGTCGAACAGGGACAGCGGGCCCGAGGCCGTGGGTGTGGCCGTGGGTGTGGCCGTGGGTGTGGCCGTGGGTGTGGCCGTGGGTGTGGCCGTCGGGGTGGCCGGCACTGCCGACGTCACCTTGGCGATGGCGTCCTTGGCGGCCTGGACGAGCGCGGTCGCCTGGTCCGTGGGGAGCTGGCCGTTGTCGGCCTTGAGCACCGCGTTGAGCAGGTCGGTGACCGGGGTGAGCACGATCCCGAGGTTGGCGAGGACCGTGACCTGTGCGAGAAGCGCGTCCGCGCCGGGGACGGGCGCCTGGGACGCCGCACGGACGCGCTCCCGCGTGGAGTCGGCCGCGACCGCGGCCGGGCCGGTGATGCCGGCCAGGAGAGCGGCGCAGAGCGCGGTGGACGCGATACGCCGGACGGGCAGACCACCCATGGTGGTTCCTTTCAAAGGTGTGTCAGATCTTGTGCCCACCGTGAAATCACCCACCATCATCTGCAACCGATCAAGCGCGCCGCCTACCCGACCGACTCTCAGAAACACCGGATCCCCCCTGGTCAGACGACCCGTCAGAGCCATCCCGGGGATTCGGTGAACCGCCCGCCCATTCGGGGCAACGCCCCTTGTGATTCCGTATGCCGGCCCCATTGACCAACTCCTACGCGCGAGTAAGTTGACGTTGCAGACGCCGCAGCACGTCAGCCGAGCCGCGACCGGGAGCCGTCATGGGCGTACGCAGGGATCTGAAACGGGCGCGGCAGCACGCCGACTTGGCGGCGCGTACGCGGGTCGAGCTGGTCAGGGACGAGACCGGCACGGTGCACGAGGTCCGCACGGCTCCCCTGGCGCCCCGCAGCACCGGGGGCAGCACCGCGGACATCCCGTTCACCAACGCGGAAAAGGCCCCCGGCGCCGTGGTCCTGCGCCGCCGGGAGAACGGCGCCTGGCACCCGGTGACCGCCGCGGCCTTCGCCCGCGAGGTCGCTGCCACCGCCAAGGGGCTGATCGCCGCCGGCCTCGAACCCGGAGGCCGCGTCGCCGTGATGTCCCGCACCCGTTACGAGTGGACGGTTCTGGACTTCGCGATCTGGGCCGCCGGCGGCCAGACCGTCCCGGTCTACGCGACCTCCTCCGCCGAGCAGGTGGAGTGGATCGTCCGCGACTCCGGTGCCCGCTTCGTCGTCACCGAGACCGCCGAGAACGCCGGGACGGTCGTCACCGGCACGGCCGGCCACCCCGAACCCCCACGCATCTGGCGGCTCGACGCGCAGGCGCTGACCGAACTCGTCGCCCTGGGCCGGGACATCCCCGACGAGGAGGTCACCAAGCGCCGTACGGCCCTGACGCCCGACGCGGTGGCCACGATCTGCTACACGTCCGGCACCACCGGACGGCCCAAGGGCTGCGTTCTCACCCACGCCAACCTGCACGCCGAGGCCGCCAACACCGTCGAGCTGCTCCACCCGATCTTCGAGGAGGTCACCGGACAGGTCGCCTCCACCCTTCTCTTCCTGCCGCTCGCGCACATCCTGGGCCGCACCCTGCAGATCGCCTGTCTGCTGGCCCGGATCGAGCTGGGCCACTGCCCGAGCATCAAGCCGGACGAACTGCGCCCGATGCTCAAGGAGTTCCGGCCCACCTTCCTGGTCGGAGTGCCGTACCTCTTCGAGAAGATCCACGACACCGGGCGCGCCACCGCCGAGAAGATCGGCCGGGGTGCGTCCTTCGACCGCGCGGACCGCATCGGCGTGCGCTTCGGGGAGGCGTACCTGAACAAGTTCCTCGGCACGGGCAAGGGCCCGGGGATCGGCCTGTACGCCGCGTGGGCGCTGTACGACCTGCTGGTCTACCGGCGCATCCGCAAGGAACTCGGCGGCCGGATGCGCTACGCCATCAGCGGGGGCTCGCCGCTCGACCGCAACCTCAACCTCTTCTTCTACGCGGCCGGCATCATCGTCTACGAGGGCTTCGGCCTCACCGAGACCACCGCCGCCGCCACCATCGTGCCGCCGCTGAAGCCGCGTCCCGGCACGGTCGGCCTGCCGGTCCCCGGCACCGCGGTCCGTATCGCCGACGACGGAGAAGTCCTCGTCAAGGGCGGGGTGGTCTTCGGGGCGTACCGGAACAACCCCGCGGCCACGGACGCTGTGCTCACCGACGGGTGGTTCGCCACCGGCGACCTCGGCTCCCTCGACGGCGACGGCTATCTCACCATCACCGGCCGCAAGAAGGACATCCTCATCACCTCCGGCGGCAAGAACGTCTCCCCGGCCGTCCTCGAGGACCGCCTGCGCAGCCGCCCGCCCATCGGCCAGTGCCTCGTCGTCGGCGACAACCGCCCCTTCGTCGCCGCTCTCGTCACCCTCGACCCCGAGGCGGTGGCCCACTGGCTGTCGGTGCGCAGACTGCCCCCGGACACGCCGATGTCGGAGGTCCTCCGGGACCCGCGGATGCGTGCCGATGTGCAGCGGGCCGTGGACTACGCCAACGAGGCCGTCTCACGTGCCGAGTCGATCCGCGGCTTCGCGCTGGTCGAGGGCGAGTTCAGCGAGGAGAACGGGCTGCTCACCCCGTCCCTGAAGGTCAAGCGGCATGCGGTGATGACCGCGTACGCGGAACGGATCGATGCGCTGTACGGCGGGTGAGCCCGTCGGGTAGACGGGCGATCGGGTGAATTCCCTTGCATTTTACGCTTTCCGGTTTCTTCGGACGTCCATATCTCGTTCACAGTCTGCAGGTCGTGGCACGTGTGAACGTGCGGCATCACGGTGCCTGCGACGACCCTGCGGAACCCGGCGATCGGCAAGACCCGCATCAACGACCTTCGCCGGCTTCGCATTTCCCTCCGAGAGGAAGACAACGAGAGTGCGACAGACCCTGAGCAAGGGATTGGTCGTGGCCGCCGCCGCGACAAGCGTCCTGTCTCTGTATGGCACATGGGCGTCCGCGGATTCCCGCACGCACGGGACCCCGGGGGACTCAGCCGCTGCACTGTCGGGCAATGCGGTTCAGGATCCGGCGCCTCAGCCGCTGACCGGAGACCGCACGTTCGCGAGCCGCACCGACGTGGCCGCCGTCACCTCGGCTGCACGAGCGGTCGCGCGGCAGGCGCGCGGGGTGGCGTCGGACGGCACGACCCCGGCTGCCGTCACCCCTTCGAAGGTGCCGAGCACCCCTCCCGCCTCCAAGGCTCCGAGCACCCCCTCCTCCGACGAGGGCTACGGCGACGACGAGCCGAGTACTCCTTCCTACGGGTACGGGGGCTACGGCGAGGACGAGCCCTGCGACTGCTACGGCGAGGAGGAGACGCCCACGCCCACACCCACCCCCACGAAGCCGCCCACGAAGGAGACCACCCCACCGCCCACGCCTGCCCCGTCGAAGACACCGCCCGCGAAGTCGACCCCGCCCGCGCCTCCCGAGATGGCCGAGACCGGTGCTGAGAGCACCATCGGGGCCGTGGCCGCCAGCGGGGCGCTGCTGGCCGCCGGAACCGTCCTGTACCGGCGGGGCCGGGCCGCGTCCCGTCGGTAGTGCACCGGGTGCCGGACGCCTCGCGTCCGGCACCCGCCAGCTCTCTTCGGTCCCGGTGAGAACCAGGTCACGATCGTCTGTCGAGAGCGTCGAGCAGCTCCGCCGACCGCGATGAGCCGACCTTGCGGACGAAGAACATCCGGGAGGCTTCGATCGCCGGGAGGTCGGCGAGGGTCCTCGTGCCCGTGAGCAGCCGGTCCAGGTAGTGGAAGTTGGTGAAGTCGGCGGTGACGCGCCCGCCCCTCGGCCGGAGTTCGGGATCCTCCACCTCGTTGCGCCAGCCGCTGTTCCACAGAAGCGTGTGGAAGAACATCTCGTCGGGTGCAAGCGTCGTACGGAACAGGCTCTCCCAGTAGGGGTCCTCGGCCTTGCCCAGCAGGTCCGCGACGCAGTCGGCGGTCAACGCCGTCCACTGGCTTCCCGCCACCGGCACGATGTCACCGAAGACGGAACGCCTGCGTCGAGGGGCGAGCTCCGAGATCATTCTGCGCAGCAGGGCGCGAGGAAGGTAGGTCGGGCCCGGCCCGATCGGTAGCGCGTCCAGATACCACCGCTTGAGAACTCGTCCCTCGTAGGCCGCGCCGTCGAACAGCGGTGCCGTCCGGCAGTGCTGCCGGAACGGGCTCGAGGCAAGATGGTCGGCGAATTCACCCACCGGCCGGGCGGGATAGCACTGCCCGGACAGCAGGACGATGTGATCGCACGGTTGCGCCAGCTCCAGCGCGGTGCGGTACAGAGCGAGCGTTGCGCGGACGACGGAGAAACCTCCCCATCGCACAGCGACCCGCTCTCGGACGTAACCGACTCGAGGCACCCCCGCGAAGTCGTCACCTCGTGACCGGGCGTCCACGTGGACGACCACCGGGTACGGCGCCAGCCGCTCGACCAGCCGGGCGAACAGCTCGGGCTGAGCGTGGGCGAGCACGGCAAATACCGGCATCGTTCTTTCCTCCCTCGGTCTATCGGCCTCTCCCTTACGGTGATCGCGCGGCCGTGTGTCGCCTCGCGGGCTCGCTGGCGCGCGGCAGGGATGTCCCTCGAATGGCACGTCACCGAAGGCCGCACCGGCACCGACTCGACTGATGAGCCGTCAATGTCCTGACCACACCCTCGTACCGAATGACATTGTTTTGTGAAGAATGCCTGATATAAGTAGTGGCCGACGAGAGCGACTGGGGGTTCCAAAGGAGAGCCATGGGGCGGTCCACCAACGCAGTGTCTGGGCAGGCGCCCTTCTCCACGCCGTACAGAACTCTTCACCGCGCGGGCACGCGGACTACTGGGTACGGCGCGCTCTCCGTCTGTGTGGATCTCGCCGGGGCGGTGCTGCCCGTGACGGCGGCGATCACGCAGGGCCGGGAGCAGCGTGCGCTGCTCCTGGCCGCTGCCACCGCTGTGCTGTGGCCACTGATCGGGCTGGCGAGCAAGCGCTACGCGTCCGGGGCCTGGGCCGACGCGGCCGGTCTGCGGGCCGTCCTGAGGGACTGGCTGATCCTGGTCGGTGCCCTGGCGGTACTGCATGTGCTGTGGGGAGTGGACAACGGCCCCATCGAGTCCTTCACCGCACTGCTGCCCGCGCTGCTCCTCACCGCGACGTGTCAGAAGGTGATCCGCCGCCGGCTGCGGGCCGCATGCAGGGACGCCCGCGTCCTGCGTCGCGTCCTGGTCGTCGGCGAAGGCCCGCTGGTGGACGCCGTGGTCGCGCAGCTCGCCCAGCGCACTGACCACGGATACGTCGTCGTCGGCGCCTGTGCGGTGGGCGAGTGCCCGGTGTCCTCGGGTGTCGCCGTGTGCGTACGGCTGGCCGGTGAAGCGCCTCAGCCGCCGGAGACGGACGCAGCGGGGGTGCTCGGCGCCGTCGACGAACTCGCCGCCGATCTGGTCTTCGTGGCGGTGAGCCGCCATATGTCGGGCGAACGGCTGCGCCGGCTGTCCTGGGCGCTGCACGACCGGGGCTGCCCCCTCGTCGTGCTGCCCGGCATCGTCGACGTCGCCCGCCGTCGGCTCCGGACGACCTCTGCCGCCGGACTGGCGATGCTGCACATCGCACCGCCGGCGCGCCGCGGAATTCCGGCACTGTTCAAGGCCGTCGTGGACCGGGTGGGCGCCCTGCTGCTGATCGTCCTGCTCTCTCCCCTGCTGTTCGCCGTTGCGCTGGCGGTGCGGCTCGGCTCACCGGGTCCCGCCCTGTACCGACAGACGCGCGTGGGCCGGTGCCACACGCATTTCTCCATGTGGAAGTTCCGCACCATGGTGGTGGATGCGGACCGTCTCAAGAACGAGCTGGAGGAGGCGAACGAGAGCGACGGGCACATGTTCAAGATGCGTCGTGACCCACGGATCACCCCGGTCGGACGCTTCCTGCGCCGCTACTCGCTCGACGAGCTGCCCCAGCTGTTCAACGTCCTGCTCGGCCACATGTCGCTGGTCGGGCCGCGCCCCCCGCTGCCCGAAGAGGTCGTCAAGTACAACCCGGTGGAACGGCGCCGGCTCACCGTCAAACCGGGGCTGACGGGACTGTGGCAGGTGAGCGGACGAGCGGATCTCTCCTGGAACGAGACCGTCGCGCTCGACCTGCGGTACATCGACAACTGGTCCCTGGCCGGGGACGTCAATGTGATGGCACGCACCGTGCGAGCGGTACTGGACGGCCAGGGCGCCTACTGAAAGGTACAGCGTCATGGCAGCGACATGGTCCCTGCGCGGCTTCACCGGTGCCGGATACGACAAGGGGCGGCCCCTGCTCGTCCAGGCCGCCTGGTTCGCCGTCCTTCACCTCGTCTTCGTCAAGTGGTGGTTCCCGGCGCGCTGGCGTCCGGTGCTGCTGCGCGCCTTCGGCGCCCGCATCGGACAGCGGGTGCTGATCCGGCAGGGAGTACGGGTGCACTGGCCGTGGAAGCTGGACGTCGGCGACGACGTGTGGATCGGCGAGTCCGCCTGGATCCTCAACCTGGAACACGTCACGATCGGCAGCGACTGCTGCGTCTCGCAGAGCGCGCTGCTGTGCACGGGCAGCCATCTCCGTCGGTCCGCCACGTTCGAGTTCGACAACGGCCCCATCCAACTGAAGCCGGGCAGCTGGGTCGCTGCCCGGGCGGTCGTCCTGCGCGGCGTCACCGTGGGTCCGGGCGCCGTGGTCGGCGCCGGCGCCGTGGCACACCGGGACCTGGCCACGGGCACGGTCCTGACGCCGGGCGGTACGCCGGCATCGATCCCGTCCGCATCCACGAAAGGAGCCAGGGCATGAGAGTGGTCCAGGTGGTCACGCTCGTCAGTGAGGGCGGAGCCTTCGGGGGTCCGCCGAGCGTGGCGGTCGCCCAACTGCAGGAGATGGCCGCACGGGGTCACGACGTGGAGCTGGTGGCATTGTGGCGGGGCAGAACGCCGGCCCCTCGACGCATCGGCGGCGTCCCCTTCGTCTCCCGCCGGGCGCGGACCGTTGTCCCGGGCCGGGGATATCTCGGCCTCATGCACCCGTTGCTGCTGTGGGACCTCTGGCATGCCATGGGGCGCGCCGAGATGGTGCACCTGCACACGGGAAGGGACCTCGTGTCCTTGGCCGCGCTCGCCGTCGCCCGGCTGCGGCGCACCGGCTTCGTCGTCCAGACACACGGCATGGTCGAGCCGCGGACGAGTGTCGCCGCGCGCCTCTTCGACCGCGTCTACGTCCCCTTGGTCCGGCGAGCACGTTGCTGCCTCGCGCTCATCGAGGAGGAGCAGCGGGCCCTGACCACGGTGCTCGGGCCGAAGGCGCCACCGCTGCTGAGGCTGGGCAACGGTATGCCCGCGCCCCGCCAGGGGGCCGACGAGCGACCGCGCGACGGCCACCAGGTGCTCTTCCTCGCCCGGCTCCACCCGCGCAAACGCCCGGACAAGTTCGTCGAGATGGCTGCCCTGGTCCACAAGGAGATCCCCGAGGCGCGGTTCACCCTCTACGGAACCGACGAGGGGTCGCTGCAGCAGGTGAATCAGCTCATCACCGACCGCGGGCTGGACGACGTCGTCCGCTACGGCGGTGCACTGGACCACTCTGCGGCGCTGGAGGCCTACCGCAGGGCCACCGTCTACGTCCTGCCCAGCGTGAACGAGCCGTTCGGCATGACCGTTCTGGAAGCACTGGCCGAAGGAACACCCGTCGTGTGCACGGAGAGCTGCGGCATCGCGGAGGAACTGACCCGCAGACAAGCCGCGATGGTCACCGACGGCAGCCCGCAGGCCCTGGCCACGGCGGTGATCCAGCTCCTCGGCGACGAAACGCTGCGCCGCCGGCTGACCGAGGCCGGATACCGGGCGATCGAGGAGGTCTTCTCCATCCGCGCGGTGGTGGACCGCCTGGAGGGGATCTACCGGGGATCGCTCCCGGTGGAGGGATAGGTCTCGGCAGAGGAACCGGCCCCGGCGGTCCCTCTCAACAGGGGCATCGCCCTGCAGAGGTGAGGGCGTCGCCGGCGGACGGTGTCCCGTGGGGAGATCGTCCGCCGGCGGGAACGGCCCTGCCGGCTCAGGTGCCGGTCACCGACCTGAGGATGTCCTCGAAACGGGAGGCGGAGCCCTCCAGGGCGAACTCCCGCTCGGCCAGGACGCGGCTCTGCTTGCCCAGCGACGCGGCGTGTTCCGGGTCGGACAGGACGTCCCGTACCCAGGCGGCGGCGTCCTCCAGCGAGGACTCGTCCGGCGGGAAGACCGCCGAGCCGGCCTGCCGCAACAGCTGGGCGGCCAGGTTGTCGGCGGGCATCAGTCCGAGCACCGGACGCCCGGCACACAGGTACGACAGCGTCTTCGACGGGACCGAGAACATCCCGGCGTGCCCTTCGAGCAGGACGACCAGTACGTCGCCGGTGCCCAGGACCTCGGGCAGCCGCCGGTACGGCTGGAAGGGCAGCAGCGTCAGCTCGATCCCGCGGGCGGCGGCGGCCTCCTTGAGGACGGGCACGGCCGGGCCTTCGTTGACGACGACGAGACGCACCCGCTCGCCCCGGCCGCGCAGGCGCTCCGCCAGCTGTACCAACAGGGCGGGGTTGTGCTTCAGGCCCAGCGTGCCGGCGTAGAGCAGGGTCTTCACGTCGCTCAGCCGCTGCTCGTCCGACCATGCGTTGGCCCTGGTCACGGGAACGATCTCGTCCAGTGGCGCCCAGTTGGGAATCACGGTGACCTTGTCGGCGGTGCCCCACTGCCGGTGGACCTGCACGAAGGAGTCGGCGATCACCACGACCGCCGTGGCCTGCCGTGCCGCCCACTTCTCGCCGGCACCGAACACCCTCGCCGCGATACCCATCGTGCCCGCGACATCGGCCGCGGCGAAGCTCTTGAGCGCGACGGCGGTGATGTCCTGGTGCCACAGCACCCAAGGAATACGCAGTCGCTTCAGGACCGCCGCGGTCACCGCGAGGACCGGGATCGGCAGGTTGGACAGCAGCGCCACATCGGGTCTGGCACGTCCGACCTGCCGGGCCAGCTCGATGCCCAGACGGGTCTCCTGGAAAAGCCGGTGCGCATAGGCCTGCTTCCTCAGAACCGTGCGCTCTCCGATGGTGGCGAAGCGCAGGCCGGCGACGTCCGCCACAAGGTCGCCCTTGCCGCTGAGATAGGCCGCGCAGGTCGAGTGGACCACCGCGTGCCCGCGGCGCGCCAGTTCCCGGCTGAGCTGGGCCTGGAAGGGGTGACCGCTGTAGTCGTGAACGAAGATCCTCATCGGTTGGTCGCGTCCTCGCACCGTCGGCTCAGCCCTGCGAGCGCTTCACCTGGTCGTAGACCCAGGCATAGGTCCGCTCCAGGCCGCTCGCCAGGGAGATCGAGGGCTCCCAGCCGTGGATATCGCGGATCAGGGTGTTGTCGGAGTTGCGGCCGCGTACGCCCTGTGGAGCATCTCTCCTGTAGCTGCGTTCGCAGCGGATGCCCGCGATCTCCTCCACGAGGTCGACGAGCTGATTGATCGTCACCAGCTCCGAGGAGCCCAGGTTGACCGGTTCACCGCTGTCACCGCGCGTGATCATCTGGGTGCCGTGCAGGCAGTCGTCGATGTACATGAACGAGCGGGTCTGCTGTCCGTCGCCCCAGATCTCGATCCGGTGGTCACCGCAGAGCACCGCCTCGGCCACCTTGCGGCACACCGCGGCCGGTGCCTTCTCGCGGCCGCCGGCCCATGTGCCGTGCGGGCCGTAGACGTTGTGGTAGCGGGCGACGCGGGTGGTGAACCCGTAGTCCTCCGCGTAGTGCCGGCACATGCGCTCCGAGAAGAGCTTCTCCCAGCCGTAGCCGTCCTCCGGCTGCGCCGGGTAGGCGTCCTCCTCCTTCAGCGCGGTGACGTTCGGGTCCGTCTGCTTACCGGCGGCGTAGACGCAGGCGGAGGAGGAGTAGAAGTAGCGCTCGGCGCCGGCCTCGTGTGCAGCCCGCAGCATGTGGGTACTGGTGAGCACCGACATCATGCACGCGGCCTTGTTGTTCTCGATGAAGCCCATGCCGCCCATGTCCGCGGCCAGCATGTACACGTGCCGGGCCCCCTGGACGCCACTGCGTGCGCCGTCCAGGAGCGAGAGGTCCGCGATCACGTTCTCGGCGTCCCCGTGGACCTGGTACCACTCGCGCAGGGGCTTGATGTCGATGCAGCGGACCGTCAGCCCCTGGGCCAGAAGGGCGCCCACGAGGTGCCCGCCGATGAATCCCCCGCCACCGGCAACGACGGCGTCGACCTGCTTGTTCATGGACAACTCCTCTGGCGAAGCGGGGACTTGGGGTACGGTCGGCCGCACCCTCACCGGACTTCCGTGCGCACAGAATAGATACTTTTGCCCTATTCGCCCCGTATTGGCGCGCGTGGCTGATCCGATATGCCGGACAAGGTCGCTATATATCTGTCAGTGAGGTTTCCGCCGAAGCGCCCGTTGACTCCAGAGGTTCCGATGCGGGATGTGCGCGTCCGCAGTGTTCCCGCGCTCTGCATCTGGGCCGTGGTACTGATCGCCCTGCTGCCCGGGCTGGTCCTGCGGCCGCACAGCGGGCAGGTGCCGACGGCCTTTTTCCTGCAGGGCGTTGTCGTGGCACACACCGGTGGTGCTCTCGCCCGCGCGCTCACCGCGCCCAAGGTCCGGCTCGTCGGTCTCGGCTTCTGGATGTTCTCCTACGTCTGGTTCGGGCTGGCACCCGTGACGATGCTCTCCTCGGACACCTATCCCTGGCCCTACCGGGCCAGTGAGGAAACCTCCTTCGCGGCCGTGGCGGTCGTCGAACTCGGACTGCTTGCGTACAGCGCCGGAACCGCCGTCGCCGCCCGACGTGAACAGGCAAGTGCCGCGCGCCCGGCCGCCTTCCGGCCGAGCGCGGTGGAACGGCTGCTCGCTCGTCGCCTGGCGCCCTGGCGCGTCCTGCTGCTGTGCGGTCTCGCCCTGGCACTCGGAGCGCTGCTGCTTCCCGGCCAGCCAGGCGGAGTCGCCGCGTACTTCACCAGCCGTCAGGCTGTTCAGGGAATCACCGCTGCCCCGGACGGTTCGTCGGACGCCTTCCTGGGCCCGTTGCTCAGCTGGTCATTGTCCGTGCCTGCCTTCTGGGCGCTGCTGAGCTTGCTGCGTCTGCCGCGCCTACCGGGCGGTGACCGCTTGCTGCGCTACGTCAGCCGTCTGCTGCTGCCCCTGCTTGTCGCACTGAACATCGTTGTCAACAACCCCGTCAGCAGGCCGAGGTTCTGGGCCGGCACGGTGCTGCTGACATTGCTGTTCACCGTGCCCCGGCTGTGCCGACCCCGCGCCTCCCGCGCGATCGTGGGCGCCGTTCTCGCCATGGTGCTCGTCGTCTTTCCCTACAGCGACTACTTCCGCTACGACGACCGGCAGGCAGTCCACGTTGTCTCGCTGGCCGAGCAGTTCACCGCCAAGGGCGACTACGACGCCTTCCAACAGGTGCAGACCGGCCTCGACTACGCGCGGGAAAAGGGAGTATCCCCCCGGACCGCCCTCGGCCCGCTCCTTTTCATGGTGCCGCGATCGGTGTGGCCGGACAAACCCGAGGACACCGGCATCGCTCTCGGCCGGTACGCGGGTTATGACCTCCTCAACCTGTCGGCGCCCTTGTGGATCGAGAGTTATCTGTGGGGCGGCCCGGCTGCCGTGGCCCTCGTGTTCTGCCTGCTCGGCGCGGCAGGACGCCGCATGGACGAGCTGCGGGAGCGCCTCCTCGACCGGCCGGACACCCTGGCGGTTCTCCTCGTACCGGCCTTCGCCTTCTACCAGCTGATCTTTCTGCGCGGCAGCCTGCTCGGCATCGCGGGTCCGCTGCTACTGATGGTGACGATCCCGCTGCTCATCACCACGTCGACGCGCCGAGTGTCCCAACTCGCCGCACAGGCGCTGCCGTGCGCCCCCATCCCACATGCATCACTTCCGCACGCAGGAGGCCACCTGTGACCAGTTCCCTCCCCTTCGACGACCGATTCGACGAACGGGACCAGCTCCGTGAGCAACTGCGCCTGCTCCTTCGCTACCGCGTGGTGATGGTGCTGGGAACCGTCCTGGGGCTGCTCGGCGGGCTGGCCGTGGCAGTGTACGGCGCCCACACCTACAGCTCCACCAGTGACGTTCTTGTCCGCGCCAGCTCCGACCCCTTCGGTACGGTCAGCGTGCCCGCCGACAACCAGATCAGCATGAGTACCGAGCAGCAGATCGCCGCGGGCACGGCCGTCGCCGTCCGTGCAGCGCACGCCCTGGGACAGCCTGAAAGCCGGGCCGAGGCACTCCAGCGCCATCTCCGGGTCACCAACCTGGCGAAGTCCCAGGTGCTCCGCTTCGAATTCACCGCCCGCACTCCCAGGCGTGCCGCGCGCGGCGCCAGCGCCTTGGCCGAGGCCTATCTCGTCGACCGCAAGAGCCGCAACGACGCCGCAGTGCAGCGAGCCGTCGACGGCATGGAAAAGCAGATCACCGCGCTGACGCGGCGGGCGAAGAAGGACAAGGATTCGGACGACGACACCGAGGACTCCCCGGTACAGAGTGAGATTCGCAGCCTGCAGAAACGCGTGTCCGAGATCAGCTCCCGCGACACCAACGGTGGTGACGTCGTCCGCAAGGGCACAACACTCTCCCTGCCCGCGAGCCTCGGATGGCGCATCCTGCTCGTCCTCGGACTGGCCGGCGGTGCCGTCCTGGGCATCCTGCTGGCCTGGCTGTGCTCGGCCCTCGACGGCCGGGTACGGTCAGCCCGCGAGATCCAGGCTGCCCTGCGTGCACCCGTACTGGGCTTCCTGCCCCGCGACGACCGCGCAGGCGACTCCCTGCTGACAGTCGGCCGCACGGACGGTGCCCGAGCTCAGGCCTGTCGGTCCCTGGCCGGCCGCCTGGAGCACACCGCGTTCCCGGGGCGTACCGGCTGCCTCCTCGTGGCAGCCCCGCGGCATGACGACGCCGCCGGTGCGGTCGCCGCCAACCTCACTGCGGCCCTCGCGGAGGGGGGAACCGAGGTGGTCCTCGTGGACGCCGACCCCGAGACGGCCGGCCTTGCGGCACACCTGCCGCTCGTCGCGGAGGCAGAGCCCACCGGAAGTGCGACGTCGCTGCCCGGTGCCGGCGTCCTCGTCGACGCGGGCTCGGCAGGGCGGTTCGCCCTCTGCTCCAGCGGCAGGACCGGCCGCTTCCTTCAGGCCGACGTGTCCCGGGCGATGGACCAGACGGCGTCCGGCGGTGACTCGCCCGTCGCGGTCATCGCAGCCCGGCCCCTGCTGGAGCACGCGACTGCGCTGGCGTTGACCCAGCACTCCGGCGGCGTTCTGGTGGTGGCCAGACTCAACACCCGGCGAGAGGACCTCAGGCAGGTGAGCGAGCTCATCAGTTGCTCCGGCGCACGCCTGCTGGGCGCCGTCGTCGACACCGGGCGGGCGCGGCGAGGTGTGTCCGGCGCTGTGCTCCGTCTGGTGAAGCCCCGTTCCCAGGCGGAGAGCGTCATGCCGGTCGCAGAGCCTGCCGGGCAGCACGACACGCTCACGGTCTCCAGCAGATGACGCGGCCCCAGGCGACCGTTTCCAACCCTGCCAGGGCCACCGCCCGCAGCACAGTCGCTGCCGCCGCACGGGGCGGTTTGTGGGGTGCGGTGGGTTCCGCCACGAGCGCCGTGTTCGCCTTCCTCCTGGTCGGCCTGATCACCCGAGCGGTCGGGGCCCGCGGTGCCGGAGCGATCTTCACGGGCGTTGCCGTGTTCACCATCCTCAGCAATGTCTGCAAGCTCGGCGGCGACACCGGACTCGTCCGCTACATCCCCGGGGATCTTGCACTCAACGGTGGCCGCTCGGTGGGCTCGCTGCTGCGCATGGCCGTGCTACCCGCGGTGGTGGCCGCCACCGCCGCTGCCGCGGCCCTGCTGCTGTGCCCCTCGGTGGCCACAACACTCCTGCCCGACCTGTCCCCCGCCGACGCGGTCGCCCTGATCCGGCTCTTCGCCCTGTGCCTGCCGGCCGCCACCGTCAGCCTGGTCCTGCTCGCCGCCACCCAGGGATACAGCACCGTGGTGCCGTTGGTCTTCGTGGAGCAGATCGGCAAGCCCGTGCTCCGCGTGCTGATCGCCGTGCCCATGGCGTTCTGGGCTTCCGGGATGCTGTCGCTGGCTGCGGCCTGGCTGCTGCCTGCGCCGGCCGGCCTCGCCGCCGCATGGCTGGGCCTGCGCCGCTGCCGCGCCCGACACGCCGCGGCGCCCCCTGCGGGCCGAGCGTCCATTTCCTGGCGGGCCTTCTGGGTCTTCTCCGCACCCCGCGCGATCTCCGCCGTCTTCGACATCAGCGCGGTCTGGGTCGGGGTCATCCTGCTGTCGGCGCTGGCCACCGACGCCGAGGCAGGCATCTACACGGCCATCGGCCGCATCGTCACCGCGGGCACACTCATCCAGCTCGCCGTCCGCCTGGCCGTCTCCCCCCAGCTCAGCCGTCTCCTCGCGGTCAACGAGGTCGCCGAAGCCCACCACTTGCATCGCATCTCGACCTGCTGGATCGTCCTCTTCTCCTGGCCGGTGTTCGTACTCATCGCCGGCTTCCCTCGCACTGTCCTTGCCGTCTTCGGACCGGATTTCACCCAGGGGGCGCCCTCCCTGGTCGTGCTGTGTGCCGCCGCCGTCGTCAATGTCGCGGTCGGCAACGCGCAGACCGTGCTTCTCATGGCCGGCAAGAGCTCCTGGCACCTGGCCTGCACCGCCCTGGCGTTCGCGGTGCAGCTCACCGTGGGCGTGCTCGCCGTGCCCCGGTGGGGCATCTTGGGCGCGGCCGTTTCCTGGGGTGCGGCCGTCATCGTGGAAAACCTCTCGGCCGCCCTGCTGGTCCGGCTCCGCCTCGGCTTCACGACCGTGGCCGCCGGTTACACACGTGCTCTCGGTATCGCGGTGGCTGTTTCGGTGGTGCCGGCAGGAGTGCGCATCCTGTTGGGTGACACTCCGTCAGGACTCGTCCTCAGCCTGACTGTAGGAATGTCTGCATTTGGTACTTTTTTGTGGCGATACCGTACGCCTCTGGGAGTAAGCGAGCTGGGCCAGGTGCTGCGCCGTCGCACTGTATGAGGCATTGCCTCAACCTGCCCGCCCCCTCTCCTTCGAGGTGTCCCTTGCGCCACAGCAAGCTCCGTAAGAAGGCGGTCACGGGTCCGGCTGCCGCAGCCCTCATGTGCGCAGGCGCCCTGCTCTGCTCTCCCGCCGCCGCAGGCACGCGGCACGATCCGGCCACGCTCACCGCCGATCCGCTGGCCGCCTGGCAGACGGACGGCATCGTCTGGACCCTGGCCTACGCCCGCGGTGTCGTCTACGCCGCGGGCTCCTTCAACGCGGTCCGCCCGCCCGGCGCCGCCGCCGGCACCAAGCAGGTTGCGCGACACAACTTCGCCGCCTTCGACGCCGCAACCGGCGCACTGCTGCCCTGTGCCCCGTCCTTCCGCGACGGTACCGGCCCGTACAGCGCCGGCACGGTACGGGCCCTGAGGACCTCACCCGACGGACAGGTGCTGTACGTGGGCGGCTCCTTCGGCCACGCCGGGTCCAAGGGGGTGGCCAACGCCGTGGCCCTCAACACCGCCGACTGCACCCTGCGCAAGGACTTCCGGCCCACGGTGAACGCAACCGTCCGGGCCATCGAGACCACCGGCCAAGGGGTGTATCTGGGCGGCGACTTCGACCAGGTCTACGGCCAGAGCAGGCGCCACGTCGCCGCCTTCACCCCCGCAGGCTCCCTCCTGCCCTTCAAGGCGGACGTGGACCTTCCCGTCCGCGCCCTGTCGGCCGTGCCCTCGCAACGCGAGGTCCTGGCCGGAGGGAACTTCGATTGGGTCAACGGCCAGCAGGTGCACGCCCTGGCCGCGCTGAACCTCACCACCGGAGCGACGGTCCGCACCTACCCGGGCTGGCTGCCGCCCGGTTCGACGGTCAAGTCGATCGCGCAGGACGGCTCCCGCTTCTACATCGGTGCGGAAGGGGCGTGGGGCGCCTTCGACGGACGCATCGCGGGTCGGCTCCGCGACGGCTCCTTGGTGTGGAAGGACACCTGCCAAGGCGCCACCCAGGCCGTGCTGCCCCACAACGGCGTGCTCTACAGCGCCTCCCACGCGCACGACTGCTCCCAGACACCCGGCGGGTTCCCCGAACGGGGCATCCGGCACACCCTCCTCGCCCAGTCGCTCACCGACAGCAGGATCCTGCACTGGTTCCCCGACACCGATGGTGGACTCGGGGAGAAAGTGGGCCCCCGCACCCTGACCATGGCCGGGGGCATCCTGTGGGTCGGAGGTGAGTTCACCAAGGTCAACGGCCGGCCCCAGCAGGGACTCACCCGCTTCGGCGCCGCAGCCCCCAAGAGCGTGCCCCCGCCTCCCGCTCTCACGCTCCTGGCGGCACGCCCGGGAAGAGTCACCATCGGGTGGCAGGCCGCCTGGGACCGCAACACCGCCGTCCTGACGTACCGGCTCTACCGGGACGGCAAGCTCGTCTCCCGGCAGACCACCTCCTCCACGTCCTGGGACCTTCCGGCCATGCGCTACACCGACTCCGTGCCCGCCGGTTCCCGCCACCGGTACACGCTCGAGGTGAAGAACGGCACCCGCACCTCGCCCAGATCTGCCTCGCTGTCCGTGACGGTGCCCGCGCGCAGTGGCCGGACGAGCGGAGCGTGAGCCGTGGAACCGACACGCATCGGGTATGCGCCCGGCGTCTGGGACCTGTTCCACATCGGGCACCTCAGCATCCTGAATGAGGCGCGCCGGCACTGCGACCGGCTCGTGGCAGGGGTGGCGTCCGACGAGCTGACCAGCCGCCTCAAGGGCAGGACGCCGGTGATCCCGCTGACCGAGCGCCTGGAGATCGTGCGCAGTGTGCGACACGTCGACGACGTGGTCGTGGAGACGCACGGGGACAAACTGCAGATCTGGAAGCAGGTCGGCTTCCATGTCGTGTTCAAGGGGGACGACTGGAAGGGCACCCCTAAATGGGAGATTCTCGAACGCCGATTCGCGAAGGTCGGTGTCGAAGTCGTCTACTTCCCCTACACCGTCCACACGTCCAGCACGCTACTGC
The DNA here is from genome assembly GCF_040630895.1 of Streptomyces sp. NPDC005728. Taxonomy (NCBI): domain Bacteria; kingdom Bacillati; phylum Actinomycetota; class Actinomycetes; order Kitasatosporales; family Streptomycetaceae; genus Streptomyces; species Streptomyces sp. NPDC005728. The sequence continues at coordinate 168,562 of NZ_JBEXYL010000007.1, read as the reverse complement.
GCAGGGCGCTGGAGCTCATGCAGCTCACGGAACCACTTCGCCAAGAAGGCCACCATGAACAGGACATGAGCCACCAGTAGCCCGCAGTACAGGACAAGGAAGCGGTCCGGACTGCCCAGAAATAGAAAGCAGACGCAGGTCGTGCCGTAGTCGACCGGCAGAAGCAGGACGGACCCCCACGCCGAGGCAGGACCACCGCCCCTTCCCGCAGTCACCCGCCCCTTGAGCTGCTGCGTGAGAATGCCGGCGAAAAAGATCACCACGGCTGCGAGCTGGAACACCATCGGGGCCAGCAGAAAGAGCGGACTGGGAAGGACGAAGAATCGGTAGAACGCCACCAGCACCACCAGGTGCAGCAGGACGACCCTGACGCAGTCCAGCACATGGTCCAGCCATTCCCCCGACAGACTCGCGGAGCGCTGGCTGCGCGCGAGCTGACCGTCTGCGGCGTCCAGCGCGAAACCCACGGCGAGGGCCACGCCGACACACACCGACATCACGGGCCCGGGCCGCAGCAGGGCCACCGCCGCCAAAGCCGGGAAAGTGAACAGGGCGCCGAGTAGCGTCAGCTGATTGGGGGTCGCACCGATCCGGGCGGCCAGTGCTGCCATCACCCGCCCGGCCGGGCGATTGACGAACCGACTGTAAGCCGACACCCCCTTCGCCGGTTTCTGTGCCGCCGACAGTTGCCTCAGCACTTCCGCGAACTCGGCCATAACCCTCCTTGGTGACACCACACGCGAGAAAGGAAGGAAACCATGCCAGAACAGGGTGGCGAGATCGCCCCCAACCGTCGGCAGGTTCTGCGTGGCGGAACATCACTGCTGGTCGCGGCAGCCCTGCCCGCCGACAGGGCGTCCGCCAAAAGTGCGTCCCCCAGGAGCGCGGCCGTCGGGCCGATGTCCTCCGTCAACGTCACCGACCTCGGCGCCGTGGGCGACGGACACACCGACGACACACAGGCATTCGAAACCGCGTACGCGCTCGTCGCCGCCCACGTCCGCGACGGGGTGGGCCGGTTGGTGGTCGAGATTCCCGCCGGAGACTTTCTCATCACGCGTCCACACGCCCTGCTGAACGGCGTCGCTTCGCCACGACCGGCGAACGGTCTGCGCTTTGTCGGAGCGGGAAAGAACATGACCACTCTCGTCTTCCGCCCGGGCACCGGCCCGGGCTCCTATCTGTGCCGCAATGAGGACATCTGGTCGAACCTCTCCTTCGAACGGATGCAGTTCCGCTCCGCCACGCCGGGCGCATCCTTCTTCAGTTCATACTCCACCGGACAGGTCCAGGACTACCGGTTCTCGGAATGCCAGTGGCTCGGGGAATGGGAGTTCGGGCTGGCCCTCGACGGGACGAACTGCAACTCGGAAATGCTCTGGGAAGCCTGCACAGTTGCCGGAAGCTACCGGAAGGCGTTCCTGTACTCCGGGCTCACAGGGGGCAAACAAACCAGTCCCAACGACCAGGACCAGTTCCTGAACTACTGGTTCAACGACATGAAGGTCGAATACGAGTGGGGCAACTTCCTGGAGTTCCCCTACGGCGGATCGATCACCTGCAGCGGCGGCTCCTACATCATCACCGGCAAACGTCCCGAGAGCACCGCGGAGTACGGCACCACCAGCACCTTCTTCCGTTTCCCGGTCAGCTTCCACCACGACTCGGTGCAGCGCTTCCACGCCCAGGACCTCAGATTCGAGGTCCGCAACCCGGATGTCAGGGTCATCGACTGCGTGTGGAGCAGCGGAACGGTCCACTTCGCCGACTGCGACGACACCGCGAACGCCTTCAAGGACTTCTCCGCCGAAGTCCGCCCGCACCGGTACACCGTGGGCCCACGAGGGCCCATGATCCGCTACGACTCCTGTCAGCTCGTAGGCCGTCACCAGTACCGGACGACCTACCGGCAGGAGAGCCTGCCGGCTGTCGTCCGGTACGACATGTGCCTGCTCCGGAGCCAGCCACAGACCGAGTTCGCGGTCACCGACGACAAAGGCCCGCCCCGCTTCGTGCACTTCACGGACTGCATCGACACCAACCCCACCGGCGACACGTCCCCGCCGACGACGCCCACCACCCCGGCCGTGTCCCCCATCCAGATCCCTCCCACGGCCTGAGCCTCAACGGTCACACCACCGCGTTCAGCCTGTGGGGGCCCGGGATGTCCCGGGCCCCCACATCTTGTGTGCGGCGTGGTCGTGCGGCTTCGTCGGGCGATGCCGGGGCCGCTGCGTCAGACGTACTTGGTGGGCTTGACGCAGAAGTCGATGCGGGTGATGTCCGAGTAGTTCCCGCTCGAGTCGGCCGGGTCGTGGAGTCCCGCGTCGGCCGCCTTGCCGTCGGGGAAGCCCGTCGAGCTGTCGTACTTGTAGACCAGGGCGCCGGTGCTGCCCGTGGCCGTGACCTGGACAACGGTGCGGTGAGCGGACGCGGGGACGTCGAAGGCGAACGTCTTTCCCTGGCTGCTGTTGCTGACGGTGAGCTGGAGGTTTCCGTCACCGGGGATCGCGACCGGGCCGGTCATCGGATTGGTCACGCTGAACGCCGTCGCGCCCGCCGGGCACATCGGAGGGGGCGGGGGCGGGGTCGACTGGCACGGCTTGCACCCGGACGTGGGGGGCTTGGACGGGCACGACGACGTGCACCCTGATGAGCCGTTCGACGGGCACGACTTGCACGCCAGCGTCACGCGGGGAACCGCGTGGGCCGACACGGGGCCGGCGGCGATGCCGAACGCCACGGTCGCGGTCAGCCCGGCGCCGACGAGCCCCGCTCCCCAACCCCACCGTCGTGACTGCGTCTTTGTTCGGGCAGCTACTCGCATTACGAGCACTCCTCCTCAATGCTTGGGTACCGGACCTCGGGTACCTGATCTCGCCCTGGCGAACTCTCACGCCATTTCCATTGGCAGTTCGAGCTTGACCAAGTGTCCGCCGCCGGGCGTCTCCACACTGGCACGAGTGGACTGCCGTTATGGATTACGACTCCTTTTCCTAGGCCATTCGAGATTCAGCAAGGGCCTGAAGGACGGAGCGCGGACGCGCACGGTGCCAATCGGATGGATCTCGCGGCAAGCCCGCTTGTCGAATCTGGGGACGCAGGGCCTGGTGTCTACTTTCGGAAAGCTTCTCGCCACCCGTCTCTCTCGACCCGGGATGATCATGCGTCTAAGGAAAAGCACTTCCAGGACCGCCACCACGGCCTCCGCCGCGGTTCTGCTTGCCGCCGCTTCACTCACCACCGCTTTCGGTGCGCAGCCGCGCGAGGAAAAGACCCTGACCGCCGCACCGTTGGCGACATGGCAGACGGACGGAATCGTCTGGTCCGTCGAGTACGCGCGCGGCGTCGTGTACGTCGGCGGCACCTTCGACAGCGTCCGCCCGCCCGGCGCGAAGCCCGGTGAGAGGGAGGTCGCCCGGAAGAACTTCGCGGCGTTCGACGCCGTGACCGGCAAACTGCTGCCTTGTGCGCACTCCTTCACCGGCGGCGTCGGCACGGTACGGGCCCTGAAAGCCTCGCCCGATGGCAAAGTGCTGTACGTCGGCGGGTCGTTCGGCAAGGTCGACCACACCGGCGTGACCAGTGCGGTCGCGATCGACACGGCCGGCTGCACGCTGCGGAAGGACTTCCGCCCCGCGATGGGTGCGATCGTGCGGACCATCGAGACCACCGGCAAGACGGTGTACCTGGGCGGGGAATTCGTCGTCGCCGACGGCCGGACCAGGAACCGCATCGCGGCGTTCACCCGGAGCGGCTCGCTGCTGCCGTTCAGTGCGGACATCGACGAGCCGGTCCGCGCCGTCCTGGCAGCGCCCGACCGCGGACAGCTGCTCGTCGGCGGCGCCTTCCACAACGTCAACGGCCGTCCGGAGCAGGCGCTCGTCTCCCTGAATCCCACGACCGGTGCGACCGTGAAGTCCTTTCCCGACTGGCTTCCGGAGCGATCCGCGGTGTCGTCACTGGCACGCAACGGCGACCGCTTCTATCTGGGAGCCGAGGGCACGGGGACGGGGATCTTCGACGGCCGCATCGCCGGCCGGCTGTCCGACGGCGCGATGGTCTGGAAGGACACCTGCCTGGGTGCCACCCAGGATGTCCTCGTGCACAAGGGCGTTCTGTACAGCGCTTCGCACGCCCACTTCTGCGGGCTGACACCGGGGGGCTTCCCCGACGGACCCCGTCGGCACTTCCTCGCACAGGCGGTCGGTGACAAGCGCATCCTGCACTGGTTCCCCGACACCGATGACGGCATCGGTGAGGGGGCCGGCCCTCGAACGCTCACGATGGCGGGCGAAATCCTCTGGGCAGGAGGAGAGTTCACCATGGTCAACGGCAAACCCCAGCAGGGCTTGACACGCTTCGGGGCCGGCCCCCGCAACACGGCTCCGCAGGAGGCGCCCCGGCTCACGAGCGTCAGCCCTCCCACCGGAAAGGTCACGCTCACCTGGCGCGCCGCATGGGACAGGGACGACGCGGAGCTGACCTATCGGATCTACCGCGACGGTCTGCTCGTGGCCACGCGGAAACAGCGGTCGACCGAATGGGACCGCCCGGAGATGACGTACACGGATCCGGTCCACCCCGGCTCTCGCCACCGCTACACGATCGCCGTCACCGACGGAAAGAACACAACGCCCCGATCGGCGCCGCTCGACGTGACCGCGTCCGCCGCCAAGTGACCGTCCGGGACACGGGGATGTGACGACGCCGAAGGGGCAGCACCCTCACGTGGTGATGGACTCCCTGCTCTGGCTGGGCACGAACGGCGTGGTGGCCACGCCGAGCAGTTCGCGGTACACCTCGGTCACCGCGTCCCTGGTCCGCCGTACGTCGTGGGCGGCGAGCACGTGGGCTCGGCCCTGGGCGCCCAGCGCCGCGCGCAGCGGCGCGCGGCGCAGCAGGGCCGTCAGCGCCCGTGCCAGCGTGTCCGGGTCCTCCGGCGGCACCAGGCAGTGCGGCAGGTGTCCGGGCGGCAGGCTCTCACGCGCTCCGTCCACGTCCGTGACGAGGACCGGCCGGGCGCACGCCATGGCCTCCATGGGCCCGGGCGCCATGCCCTCCCAGCGGGACGGCAGGACGACGACATCGGCGGCCCGGTACCAGGGGGCGGCGTCGGCTGCCGGGCCGGCGAACTCCACCGACGCGGGTGCGGCGGCGCGCAGTCGGTCCGCGTCCGGTCCGTCGCCGACCAGCACCAGCCGGGCGGCGGGCAGCTGCCGCACGACGGCGGGCCAGGCCCGCAGGAGCACGTCCTGGCCCTGCTGGCGGCACAGCCGTCCCACGCACACGACGAGTGGACCCGCTGCGGACCGGGCGACGCTCCCCTCCGGCCGGAACCTGCGCGTGTCGACGCCGCCCGGGACCACGTGCCACCGGGCGGTGATGCCACGCTGCTCCCCGGCCCGCCGTTCCGCCTCGCTCACGCAGAGGACACGCGCTGCCCACCGCGCCCCGAACTGCTCCCACCGCAGAGCCGCGTGGGCCATGACGCCGTCCATGGTCTCGAACGACCACGCATGCGGCTGGAAGACGGTGGGGAGCCGGCCGCGCACCGCGAGCCGCGCTGCGAGCCCCGCCTTCGCGCTGTGCGCATGCACCAGGTCGGGCCGCACCTCGCGCAGGAGCCGCGCCAACCGGGCCACCTCCCCGGGGAGTCGGGGTCCCGGTGAGCCGGTCGCGTCCCAGGGAAGCACCCTGCAGCCCTCCGCACGCAGTGCGTTCGTCAGCGTGCCGCCTCGCGGGCAGGCCACGGTGACGCGCAGGCCCGCGGCGAGCTGTGCCGCCGCCAGGTCCGTCACGAACCGTGCGACACCCCCCTCGACCGGCTGAATCACATGGAGGATGTGCGGCTCGCGTGCAGCGGACGACTTCGCACGGTGCGGGACGGGACCGAGGGGAATGCGCATGACCGAGGCTTCCCTTCCGATGAAACGCGTCGGATTCGAAAGGAACACTAGCTGCTTTTTCGGCGAATCCGTCAACCGTGTCGGAATGACAATCCTCCCAAGGGGTCTATTTCCCACATGAATTCACCCGCTTGGAGCCGCGGCACACCGATGAGAGCCAACACGGATAATCAGATGAGAATGCCTTCGGGTTCATTCAGGATGTATGAGTTCCGGGAACTTGTCGTCAGCGGAGTTTCCCGCGACGCCCCTCTCTCGTTAGCCCAGGGGAAGCGAGACCCCAGGCACTCGCGACGCCTTGAGGGGGGAGTTCCCTCCGGTGATCCGAGCTGCGGATGAAAGGAACACGATGAAGAGTCTGAAGGCTGCCGCCCTCGTTGTCGGCACCCTGGCCATCGCCGGTGCTGCAGCGCCGGCTGTTGCGGCGGACATGCCGGCGCAGGGCCTCTTCGACAACGGGAAGACGGTCACCCGCACTCTCCCCAATGCAGCTGAGCTTCCGACGGGCGGCCTGGCCAGCGACGTCAAGTACACGGCGGACGGCGTGAAGAAGTCGGGTGTCGTCAAGACCCCCGTTCTCGGCGGCGCCCTGCCGAACCCTCTCAACGGCAAGCCGCCTGCGGCGCTTCCGGTCCTCAAGTAAAGAAGCAACCGACAGGCTGTTCAGGTCGGCTCCGGTGTTCTCGGAGCCGACCTTCTGCATGTGCTGAATATGTATGAAAAACGGAAGAATCATGGGGGCGGACATGCCGATGGCGGCCCGCCGAGGATCGGCGGGCCGCCAGGCTGAAGATACTCAGAGCAGCAGACCCGAGGCCTCGGTGAGGGTCGACTGGTCGACCGCCGCCGTGTTGCACGCGGCGTAGCGCGAGTGCGGCGGGACCACGCCGCCGAGGACGGCACCGTTGGACCACGGCGCGATGCAGCGGCCATCGATCAGGGCGCCGTTGACGACAGCGATCCCCTGCTGAGGAGCGTTCACGACGACCGGGGACTCCGAGAAACCGCCGCCGCCGGTGACGGTGGTGTTGTTGTCGGCCGAAGCGGTACCGCCGGCGGCCAGAACGACGCCCGCAGCCAGGACACTGAGGGCCGAGACCTTCTTACGCATGAGATGCGCCTTTCGGTTGGTTGACAGATCGGAAGGAGACGCGCCGAGGTAATCGGAGCGCGGATGGTTCAGCCGAGGAGGCCGGCCGACTCGGTTCCCGTCGACTGGTTGACCGACGCCGTGTTGCACGCGGCGTAGCGCGAGTGCGGCGCATAGACACCGCCGAGGACGGCACCGTTGGACCACGGGGCGACGCAGCGGAGGTCGACGAGCGTGCCATTGGAGACGACGACACCCTGCTGAGGGGCGTTCACGACGACCGGGGACGACGAAAAGCCGTTGCCGCCGGTGACGGTCGTGCAGTTGTCGGCCGCGGCGGTTCCGCCTGCCGCCAGGACGACGCCCGCGGCCAGAGCGGAGATGGCCGTAACCTTGTTACGCATGGGATGTCCTTTCCGGACTGCGTTTCGGGGGGGTTCACCTGCTCGGAATTGCCCGGAGCAGGGGTCAGAGGAGCATGCCAGCCGACTCGATTCCCGTCGGCTGGTCGACCGGCCCCGTGTTGCACGCCGCGTAGCGCGAGTGCGGCGGGACGACACCGCCGAGGACGGCACCGTTGGACCACGGCGCGATGCAGCGACCGTCGACGAGCGTGCCGTTGACGACGACTACACCCTGCTGCGGGGCATTCACGACGACCGGGGACGACGAAAAGCCGTCACCGCCAGTGGCGTTGGTTGTGTTCGAGTGAGCGGAGGCAACGCCAGCGCTGCCGCAGACAGCGCCAAGGGCGAGTGCTGTGATGACCGCGAACTTCCTGGTCAACTCGGTTCCTTCCTGGATTCACGGTAAGCCGCGCTTACATAGCAAGAAACCGAAATATGCGGCCAAAAGTCACGCGGACACCGTCCATACAGGGCGGATTCCACCGGATGGCGGAACGACGTCGTGCATCGTTTTCGCTCGGGCCTCACAGGGCCGGGGCGAACGCAGACATGCGTCCGGCCCACTGGCAAGGAGGGGTCCAGTGGGCCGGAAGGCTGAAGGCGTATCCCCCGCACGCATCGGGCGCCGGGTGGGTGCGGATTCGCTGGTCAACAAGAACCGGATCAGAGTGTCAGAATTCCGGTCCCATCTCTGTCCTGTGAACTAATTGAGCAGGCTGCCGAGTCCTGCACTGGTCGGCCCATTCAGCGGGTGGAGCTGAACGGCACCGGTTCCGACCGGATTCTTCACCGGAATTGCGGGCTTCTTGGCGTTGCTGCGGCCCATACCGTCCAGGTATACACCGGAGATTTTCGCCGCCTTGTTCGTTCCGGAGACTTTCGCCGCCTGGTTCTCGTCGAACGCACTGCCCCTGGTGATGCTGCCCTGGCGGGCCACCCGCATCACCGTGTCGGCCGCGGGCACGAGCGCCGGAGTCACCTCGGGCTGGGACATGAGGCCGAGCGGACCGGTTTCGTGGGCAGGCGTCTTGGCGCCCGACGCCGCGACGGCGGAGCCACCCACGAGACTCGCACCGATGGCCAGCGCCGCAGTTGTAAAAACTGCCTTCTTCATGATTCACCTCACTTGACGTTACCTCTGATCCGACAGATCCAGAACATAGCAGTCCGCAGTCCGCCCAAAGCGATGCACTACTCCATACGCATGAATGCCGCGGGAGTGAAGGAGCGCATTACTCGGTTTTCCCCGGAGAGATTCACATCTGGTCGGCGAATCGATTGATCGTATGGTGCGTCAAGTGCGAGAAGGCTGTATTCCCGACTGAAATAAAAACTACGACACCACGTCCTTGCGGGCGAACCCCCGGAAGGCCAGAGCGATGAACACGAGTGCGTAGGTGAGGGAGATCGCCGTCCCCTGGATCATGCCGGACCACTCCAGGTGCGGCTGGACGGCGTCGGCCCAGGCGAACTGCCAGTGCGCGGGCAGAAAGTCACGCCAATGGCCGAGGGCGGTGACGGCGTCCAGGACGTTGCCGACGATGGTCAGGCCGACCGCGCCGCCGACCGCGCCGAGCGGGGCGTCCGTCCTGGTCGACAGCCAGAACGCCAGACCCGCGGTGACCAGCTGTGACACGAAGACGTACGCCACGACCACCACGAGCCGCTGGGCCGCCGTGCCGGAGTCCAGTGCGCCGCCGGTGGGGATCTGCAGCGGGCCCCAGCCGTAGGCGGCCGTGCCGACCGCGAGGGCCACGACCGGCAGCAGCACCATCGCGGCGAGGCTCAGCCCGAGCCCCACGGCGAGCTTCGACCACAGCAGCCGGGCCCGGGGCACGGGCGCGGCGAGCAGATAGCGCAGGGAGGACCAGCTCGCCTCCGAGGCGATCGTGTCCCCGCAGAACAGGGCGACCGGGATCACCAGCAGAAAGCCTGCGGAGACGAACAGGTTCACCGCGGCGAAGTTGGCGCCGGACGCGGTGGCCGTGTCCATCAGGGTGACCTGGCCGTTGCGGCCTGCCGGGTCGCCGCCGATCGCGAAGGCGATCAGCAGCACGAACGGCAGGGCGGCCAGGATCCCGCCCATGACGAGCGTGCGGCGCCGCTTGAGCTGGCGGACCAGCTCCACGCGCAGCGGCAGCGTGCGGCCCGCGCGGTAGCCGGAGGCGACCTCGACGGGCCCGGTGAGCGCGCTCATGCGGAACCTCCGATCAGGGTGAGGAAGGCGTCTTCCAGGCGCCGGTGGGGGCCCACCGAGGCCACGGGCACCTCCAGGCGCACCAGCTCCACGACCAGCTGCTCGGCCGTGCCGCCGGGTTCGAGGCGGATCAGCAGTCCGTCCTCGGTGTGTACCGCGGAGGCGACGCCGGGCAGCGCGGCCACCTTCTCCACGAGCGGCTCCTCCACGCCCGTGCCGGTGCCGACCAGCAGGGTGTCGCCGGAGCCCACTATGTCTTGCACCGGCCCGGCCTGGATCAGCCGGCCGCGGTCCATCACCACCAGGTGGGTGCAGGACTGCTCGACCTCGGCGAGGAGATGGCTGGAGACGATCACCGTACGGCCGCCGGCCGCGTAGCGGATCATCACCTCGCGCATCTCGCGGATCTGGGGCGGGTCGAGACCGTTGGTCGGCTCGTCCAGGATGAGGAGGTCGGGCAGGCCGAGCATGGCCTGGGCGATGGCCAGGCGCTGGCGCATGCCCTGGGAGTAGGTGCGGACCGCACGGGCGAGGGCGTCGCCGAGGCCGGCGATCTCCAGGGCCTCGTCCAGATGCGCGTCCTCGGGCGGGCGGCCGGTGGCCCGCCAGTACAGCTCCAGGTTCTCCCGGCCGGACAGGTGCGGCAGGAAGCCCGCGCCCTCCACGAAGGCGCCGACCCGCGAGAGCACCGGGGCGCCGGGCCGGATGGCGTGGCCGAAGACGCGGATCTCGCCGCCGTCGGGTGTGATCAGGCCCATCAGCATGCGCAGGGTGGTGGTCTTGCCCGCGCCGTTGGGCCCGAGCAGGCCGAGCACCTGGCCCTTCTCCACGCGGAAGGACAGCTCGCGCACGGCGTACCGGTCGGCGGACTTGGCGTACCGCTTGCTCAGGTCCGTTATCTGGAGCGGGACCTCGGTGAGCGCCGGGTCGGGCGCGGGTGCGGTCGTACGGCGGCGGCCGGCCAGCAGCAGGGCGAGTGCGCCCGCGGCGCCGGCCAGGGGCAGCCACCACACCCAGGCGGGCAGGGGGGCCGCCGCCGTGGTGACGGCGGGGGCCGTCGGCACGCTCAGGTCTCCTTCGAGGGCGACGGTGTACGTGGCCGGGGCGACCGGTGAGGCGTAGCCGAGGTCGGTGGAGGCGAGGACCAGGCGGAGCCGGTGGCCCTTCTGGACCTCGTGGTCGATCGCCGGGAGGGTGATCGTGACGTCCTTGCCGGTCCTGGCGCCGGTCACCCGGAGGGGTGCGACCAGCTGGGAGGGCAGCACCTGGCGGCTGCCGTCGGGGCCGACGTCGTAGACCTTGCCGAACAGGACGGCGTCCCCGCTGGTGGACGTGACATGCGCCGTCACGGTCGGCGAGCCGGTGATCCTGAGGTCGGCGGCGACCGGTGCCGAGTCGAATTTCGCGTACTGGCCGGGGAAGTCGAGGGAGACGCCGACGCCGAGCGCGGACAGCTGGGCGAGGCCGCCGCTGCCGCCGAGGCCGGGCAGGGCGGAGACGCCGGGCGGGCTGGCGCCGGCCGGGTTCGCGAAGCGCTGCCCGCCGCCGGTCAGGGCGACGGCCCGCCGGTGGTCGTGCAGGCCGGGGTAGGCGCCGGCGCCGGCGCCGCGCAGGAGGGCGGCGCCGTCGGTGGCGTCGACGCCTCCCGTGCGGGTGATCCGGAAGGCCGGGCCGGTGTCGGCGGACTTGTCGCCCTTGAGGTAACGGCCGAACCAGGAGGTCACCCGCCCCTGCACCCGGCCGTTCTCCAGGTCGCCGCCGTCGTGCCCGCCCGCGATCCAGTCGACGTCCACCGGGGCGCCGTTCGCCCGGATCGCCTGTGCGGCCGCATCGGACTGGGCGAGGGTGAACAGGGAGTCGGTCTGGCCCTGCACGAGCAGCGTGGGCACCTTGATGCGGGCGGCGACCGCGGACGGCGAGCGTTCCTCCAGCAGGGTGCGGGCGGCCGCGTCCGGGGTGCCGGACTCGGCGACCCGGTCGTACATCCGGCACAGGACGGGCTCGAACCTGGCGCAGCCGCCGTCGGTGTTGAAGAAGATGCCGGCCCACAGCTTCTTGAACACGCCGTTCGGGAACAGGGCGTCGGCCAGGTTCCAGTACGTGATGGCCGGGGCGATGGCGTCGACGCGGTGGTCGTATCCGGCGGCGAGCAGGGAGACTGCGCCGCCGTAGGAGCCGCCGGCCATGCCCACGCGCGGGTCGCCCGCCCTGTCCAGGCGGACCTGGGGCTGCTTCGCCAGCCAGTCGATGAGCCGGGAGACGTCGGCGACCTCGTGCTGCGGGTCGTTCAGCCCGATCTTTCCGGTCGAGTGCCCGAAGCCGCGTGCCGACCAGGTCAGCACCGCGTATCCGTCGCGGGCGAGGTCCTCGGCCTCCTGCCGCACGTCGTCCTTGCTGCCGCCGAAGCCGTGCCCCAGCAGGACGGCGGGGCGGCGGCCGGCCGCAGCGTCGGTGAAGTACGAGGTGTCGATGCGCGTCCCGTCGGCCATGGTCATGACCCGGTCGGTCCGATGCACCGGCGGTGTGCCGTCGGAGGCGACGGCCGACCAGGTGCCGGCGCCGGCGAGCACCACGACAGCGGCCGCGGCGGCCATCAGCCGCCGCGGCCCCTTCAGCAGCCCGCTGAGCGCGGGCCTTCGAAGATCCATGCTTCAACGGTACGGGCCGCCTCCGACATCGGCTGCGGCCGCCGGGCTGAACCCCGGCCCCTCCTTGGGGAGTACGGGGTCGGCCCGGCGTACTTCAGGCGCGGTACGAGGACGTCCTCGCCGCCCGGCGGTGTGCGGGCGGCGAGGACGCGGGGACGTCCGAGCGGGTGGTTACGCCTGTGCGTCTTCCGGGATCGACACCAGCCAGCGGGTCTCGCGCCGCGGGCGGAGGTAGAAGACCCAGTAGAGGGTGGCGACCGCGGTGATGCCGCCGGTCCACAGCAGGTAGCTCGCCTCCTGCTGGGTGAGGATGTACGCGAGGACCGCGATCAGCAGGACCGGCATCGTGGGCCACAGCGGCATCCGCCAGGCCGGCGTGTGCTTGTGGGAGCCGCGGCGGGCCAGCAGGGCGGCGACCGCGACCAGCAGGTACATGCCGGTCACCGAGACGCCGGTGACGCCGTAGAGGGTGTCCAGGTTGACGAAGCAGAGCAGCGCGCCGGGGACGCCGACCGCGAGCGTGGCGACCCACGGGGAGCCGAAGCGGCCGAGCTTGGAGAAGACGTTGTTGACCGGCTCGGGCCAGGCCTTGTCGCGGGCGGAGGCGAACAGGACACGGGAGTTCTGGATCACCATGACGATGCCCGCGTTGATGATCGCGAGGGCCACGCACAGGCTCACGAAGGTGCCGACGGCGGAGTTGGACCAGGCGGTGACCATGGAGCTGATGTCGCCGCCGGTCAGCTCCGTGAGGTCGCCGGCGCCCATGGTGATGGCGGCGACCGGGACCAGGATGACCACGGTGGAGATCGCGAGGGTGGCGAGCACCGTGCGGGCGACGTTGCGGCGCGGGTTCTCCAGCTCCTCGGAGAGGTAGACGGCGGTCGAGAAGCCCTGCGTGACGAAGAGGGCGATGGCGAGCCCGGAGACGACCAGCATGGCGGTCACGGTGTCCGTGTGGCCGTTCTCGCCGGCCACCTGCATGGACACCATGCTGCCCACCCCGCGGTGGCTGTGCGAGAAGCCCAGGACGGCGACGACACCGGCCGCGACGACCTCGAGGACCAGGAAGATGCCGGTGATCCAGGCGTTGGCGCGCAGGTCGAGCAGGCCGGCGAGGGTGGCGAGCAGCATCACGCCGGCGCCGGTCATCGACGGGTCGAGGTGCACGATCGGCGCGAGGTAGTCGGCCGTGCCCATCGCGATCACCGGCGGGACGATCATCACGACCAGCAGGGACAGGACGAAGACGAGCCAGCCCGCGAGCCGCCCGGCCATCGTCGAGACCATGGCGTACTCGCCGCCCGCGCTGGGGATGAGGGTGCCCAGCTCGGAGTAGCAGAACGCCACGGCGATACAGAGGAGGGAGCCGATGGCGATCGTCAGGGCGGTGGCGGTGCCGAGGGAACCGAAGAGGTCGGGGACGACCACGAAGAGCGTGGAGGCGGGCGTGACGCAGGAGAGCGTCAGCAGGGTGCCGCCGACGACACCGATGGAACGCCTCAAACCCGGTGAGCCCGGTGCGGCTGCCGTCGCGGTCTCAACCACGGACTTCTGGAGCGTGTCGGTCATGCGGCGGGTTCCGATCGACTCGTGCGACTGAGGGTGGGGTCGGGAGCGCTATCGCCTCCGGCGGCTCGTCGTACGTTCGTCTCGTCCGCTCCCGGCGCTGCATAGAGAACCCCGACGAAAACCGCTGCGTCAATGGCCGTTTACCTTCGGAATCCGCACCTCTGGCAATCCGTATGCGGCATCACTTTCACAGGCCGTGACGCTCTATAGATGCATCCATCAAGCCTCAGCGGAATGTGACCTTGCTTTCGAAGGTCATCTACCAGCAACCCCTTCGCCATCCGTTTCATCCCGCCAGAACGAGAATCGCAGCCGAGGCGTCAAAAAAATGTCAGGCCGTCCGGAATCCGGACGGCCTGACAGGGCCCGGAGGTGTCCTCCGGGTGACGCTCAGTGGTTGCGCGGGAAGCCGAGGTCGACGCCCGCCGGGGCCTCGGACGGGTCGGGCCAGCGGGTCGTGACGACCTTGCCGCGGGTGTAGAAGTGCGTACCGTCGTTGCCGTAGATGTGGTGGTCGCCGAAGAGCGAGTCCTTCCAGCCGCCGAAGGAGTGGTAGCCCACCGGCACCGGGATCGGGACGTTCACGCCGACCATGCCGGCCTCGATCTCCAGCTGGAAGCGGCGGGCCGCGCCGCCGTCCCGGGTGAAGATCGCGGTGCCGTTGCCGAAGGGGGACGCGTTGATCAGCGCGACACCCTCCTCGTAGGTGTCCACGCGCAGGACGCACAGCACCGGGCCGAAGATCTCGTCCTGGTAGGCCTTCGCGCCGGTCGGCACCTTGTCGAGCAGGGAGATGCCGATCCAGTGGCCGTCCTCGTAGCCCTCGACGGTGTAGCCGGTGCCGTCGAGCACGACCTCGGCGCCCTCGGCGGCCGCGCCCTCGACGTAGGAGGCCACCTTGTCGCGGTGGACCTTGGTGATGAGCGGGCCCATCTCGGAGGCCGGGTCGTTGCCGGGACCGATCTTGATCTTCTCGGCCCGCTCGCGGATCTTGTCGACCAGCTCGTCGCCGATCGCACCGACCGCGACGACCGCGGAGATGGCCATGCAGCGCTCGCCCGCGGAGCCGTAGGCCGCGCTCACGGCCGCGTCCGCCGCCGCGTCCAGGTCGGCGTCCGGCAGGACCAGCATGTGGTTCTTGGCGCCGCCCAGGGCCTGGACGCGCTTGTGGTTCGCGGCGGCCGTGGTGTGGATGTAGCGGGCGATCGGGGTCGAGCCGACGAAGGAGACGGCCTTGACGTCCGGGTGCTCCAGGAGGCGGTCGACGGCCACCTTGTCGCCGTGGACGACGTTGAAGACGCCGTCGGGCAGACCGGCCTCGGACAGCAGCTCGGCGATCTTGACCGACGCCGACGGGTCCTTCTCGGACGGCTTCAGCACGAAGGTGTTGCCGGTCGCGATGGCGATCGGGAACATCCACATCGGGACCATCGCCGGGAAGTTGAACGGCGTGATGCCCGCGACGACACCCAGCGGCTGGCGGATCGACGAGACGTCGACGCGGCTCGCGACCTGCATGGACAGCTCGCCCTTGAGCTGGACGTTGATGCCGCAGGCCAGGTCGACGATCTCCAGACCGCGCGCGACCTCACCGAGGGCGTCGGAGTGGACCTTGCCGTGCTCGGCGGTGATCAGCTCGGCGATGGCGTCCCGGTTGGCGTCCAGCAGCGCCCGGAACTTGAAGAGGATGGACGTGCGCTGGGCCAGCGAGGACTGGCCCCAGGTCGCGAAGGCGTCCTTGGCCGCCGCGACCGCCGCGTCGACCTCCTCCACGGAGGCGAAGGCGACCTTGGTGGTGACCGCGCCGGTCGCCGGGTCCGTGACCGGCCCGTACGTACCCGACGCGCCTTCGACGGTCTTGCCGCCGATCCAGTGGTTGACGATCTTCGTCATGCCCAGAAACTCCTTTTACAGATGGCGGCGTCGGGTCGAGACGTGCCGTTCGTACAGCTCACGTGCCTTGACCGCGGACGATCGGGTCGCGGTCTCGGCCACAGGAACATCCCACCAGGCCTGCGCCGGAGGCGCGCCCGACACAGTGTCGGACGTTTCGGTCTCCACGTAGACACATGTGGCGGTGTCGGCGGCCCGCGCCTCGGCGAGCGCCGCGCGCAGGTCCCGTACGGTCTTCGCGCGGATCACGCGCATGCCGAGGCTGGCCGCGTTGGCGGCGAGGTCGACGGGCAGCGGAGCACCGGTGAAGGTGCCGTCGTCCGAGGTGAAACGGTAGGCGGTGCCGAACCGCTCGCCGCCCACGGACTCCGACAGACCGCCGATCGAGGCGTACCCGTGGTTCTGCACGAGCAGCATCTTGATCGCGATGCCCTCCTGTACGGCGGTCACGATCTCCGTCGGCATCATCAGGTACGTGCCGTCGCCGACCAGCGCCCACACGTTCCGCTCGGGCGCGGCGAGCTTCACGCCGATCGCGGCCGGGATCTCGTAGCCCATGCAGGAGTAGCCGTACTCCAGGTGGTACTGGTCGTACGACCGCGCCCGCCAGAGCTTGTGCAGGTCGCCGGGGAGCGAGCCGGCCGCGTTGATGATGATGTCGGACTCGTCCACCAGGGCGTCGAGGGCGCCGACGACCTGGGGCTGGGTAGGCCTGACGTCCGGTTCTTCCGCCTCGAAGCAGGCGTCGACGCGCTGCTCCCAGCGCTCCTTGTCCTCGGTGTACTCGGTGACGTAGGAGTCGGCGGCCCGGTGCTCGTGCATCACCAGCGCCTCGGTCAGCTCGCCCAGACCGCTGCGGGCGTCCGCGACCAGCGGCAGCCCGGCCAGCTTGTGGCCGTCGAAGGGCGCGATGTTGAGGTTCAGGAAACGGACATCCGGATGCGCGAAAAGCGTGCCGGAGGCGGTCGTGAAGTCGGTGTACCGCGTGCCCACGCCGATCACCAGATCCGCGGTGCGGGCCAGTTCGTTCGCGGTCGCGGTGCCGGTGTGGCCGACGCCGCCGACGTCCTGCGGGTGGTCGTGGCGCAGGGAGCCCTTGCCCGCCTGGGTGGAAGCGACCGGTATGCGGGTGGCCTCCGCGAACTCGGCGAGGGCCTCCTCGGCGCGGCTGTGGTGGACCCCGCCGCCCGCGATGACCAGGGGCCGCTGCGCCGCCCGGACCGCACGGGCGGCCTCGGCGAGTTCGGTGGGGTCCGCGCCCGGGCGGCGTACGGTCCACACGCGCTCGGCGAAGAACTCCTCGGGCCAGTCGTACGCCTCGGCCTGCACGTCCTGCGGCAGCGCGAGGGTGACCGCCCCGGTCTCCACGGGGTCGGCGAGGACCCGCATGGCCTGCAGGGCGCTGGGGATCAGGGCCTCCGGCCGGGTGATCCGGTCGAAGTACCTCGACACCGGGCGCAGGGTGTCGTTGACCGACACGTCGCCCGCGTAGGGCACCTCCAGCTGCTGCAGGACCGGGTCGGCGGGGCGGGTGGCGAAGACGTCGCCGGGCAGCAGCAGGACCGGGAGGTGGTTGATGGTGGCCAGGGCGGCGCCGGTGACCAGGTTGGTCGCGCCCGGGCCGATGGAGGTCGTCACCGCGTGCGCGGACAGGCGGTTCGACTGGCGGGCGTAGCCGACCGCCGCGTGCACCATGGACTGCTCGTTGCGCCCCTGGTGGTACGGCATCACGTCCTGGTACTCGATCAGCGCCTGGCCGAGGCCGGCCACGTTGCCGTGCCCGAAGATGCCCCAGGTGGCGCCGATCAGCCGCTGCCGCCGGCCGTCGCGTTCCGTGTACTGGGCGGCGAGGAAGCGTACGAGTGCCTGAGCGACCGTGAGCCTCGTCGTCGAGGTGGTCATCGGTACCCCCCTGTGCTTTCTACGTGGTCCGGGTGGAAGCAGATCCGCCACTCCCGCGTCGCGCCTGGGCCGGCCATGACGTTCAGGTAGTACATGGCGTGGCCCGGCTGGGCGATCGACGGGCCGTGCCAGCCGTCGGGGACGAGGACGGCGTCGCCGGAGCGGATCTCGGCGAGGACGTCGGATCCGCCCTCGCGCGAGGGGAATACGCGCTGATAGCCGAAACCGTTCGGGCCGTCGATCTCGAAGTAGTAGATCTCCTCCAGCTCGGACTCCTCGCCCGGCCGGTGCTCGT
Organism: Streptomyces sp. NPDC005728; assembly: GCF_040630895.1. Lineage (NCBI taxonomy): Bacteria > Bacillati > Actinomycetota > Actinomycetes > Kitasatosporales > Streptomycetaceae > Streptomyces > Streptomyces sp. NPDC005728. The sequence goes on along the minus strand of NZ_JBEXYL010000007.1, from coordinate 150,649 downwards.
CGTGCTTGTGCGGCGGGTACGAGGACCAGTTGCCGCCGGGGGTGATCACCTCTACGGCGATCAGCTTGTCGCAGTCGAAGGAGTCGGCGGAGGCGAAGTTGCGCACCCGGCGGGCACAGGTGCCGCTGCCGCGTTCCTCGACGGGGACCTCCGGCGCGGGGCCGTAGCGGGCGGGGAGTCGTCGCTCGCACTTCGCTCCTGCCAGGGCGAAGCGGCCTCCCGCGCCGGAGGCGATCAGGACCTGGGCGTCCCGGGGCACGTACGCGAAGTCGGAGACGTCCGCGAACACGCTTTCCCGGCCCAGGAGTTGAAAGTCGTTCTCCTCAATTTGTACGGTACATCCGCCTTGCAGCGGAAGCACGATCCATTCGCTGTCCCCCGTGGTGAACGTGTGCGTACCACCCGGCGACAACTCCACGATGCGCAGGCTGCTGTGGGCCCAGCCGGCCCGCTTCGGGTCGATGTCGACGGCGTACTGGGCGTTCGCGGTGGCACCCCGGGGCAGGTGCAGGTCGGTGCTGGTCATGCGGCCCTCACAGCAGTCCTACGGCGGTGTCGACGGCGGCGGCCACATCGCCGTCCGCCGGGTACAGCAGCGAGCGGCCGACCACCAGGCCGCGCACGGTGGGGAGTTGGAGCGCGTCGCGCCACTTCTCGTACGCGGCCACCTGCTCCTCGGGCGAGTCGCCGATGTCGCCGCCGAGCAGCACGGCCGGCAGGGTCGAGCTCTCCATGACCCGGGCCATGTCGTCGGGGTTCTCGGTGACCGGCACTTTCAGCCAGGTGTAGGCCGAGGAGCCGCCGAGGCCCGAGGCGATGGCGATGGACCTGGTGACCGCCTCGGCGCTCAGGTCGTTGCGCAGCCGGCCGTCGGGGCCGCGCCGGCTGATGAACGGTTCCACGAAGACCGGGAGCCGGTGCGCGGCCATCGCGTCGATGGCGCGGGCGGTGGACTCCAGGGTGGTCAGGGAGCCCGGGTCGTCGTAGTCGATGCGCAGCAGCAGCTTGCCGGCGTCGAAACCGAGGCGGTGGATGTCCTCGGGACGGTGGCCGGTGAAGCGGTCGTCCAGCTCGAAGGTGGCGCCCTGCAGTCCGCCGCGGTTCATGGAGCCCATGACGACCTTGTGGTCGAGGGCGCCCAGCAGGAGCAGGTCGTCCAGGATGTCGGCGGTGGCGAGCACACCGTCGACGCCGGGCCGGGACAGCGCCAGGCACAGGCGTTCCAGCAGGTCGGCGCGGTTGGCCATGGCGAGCTTGCGGTCGCCGACGCCGAGCGCGCCGCGGGCCGGGTGGTCGGCCGCGACGATCATCAGCCGGCCGTCCTCGTTCAGCAGCGGGCGGCGGGCCCGTCGGGCCGCGGCCTCGGCGATGGCCTCGGGATGGTGGGTGCGGGTGCGGACCAGCGCGGAGACGTCCACGCGCGGCTGCCGGGCGCCGTCCCCGCCGTCGCGATGGGTGCCTGCCACCCTGCCCGCCCTCACAGCACCGCTCCGGCCTCGAGTGCGGCGGCGACCTCGTCGGGGGTCGGCATCGCGGAGGAGCATTCCAGGCGGGAGGCGACGATGGCGCCGGCCGCGTTGGCGTGGCGCATGATCGTCTCCAGGTCCCAGCCCGCCAGCAGGCCGTGGCAGAGGGAGCCGCCGAAGGCGTCACCGGCGCCGAGTCCGTTGAGGACCGTCACCGGGAGCGGCGGGACCTCGGCGGACTCGCCCTCGCTGTTCACGGCGAGCACGCCCTTGGGTCCCTGTTTGACCACGGCGAGCCGGACCCCGGCGTCCAGCAGCGCGCGGGCCGCCGCGTGGGGTTCGCGCACCCCGGTGGCGACCTCCACCTCGTCCAGATTGCCGACGGCCACGGTGGTGTGGCGCAGGGCCTCGGCGTAGAAGGGGCGGGCCGCGTCGGGGTCCGTCCAGAACATCGGGCGCCAGTCCAGGTCGAAGACCGTGGTGCCGGACTTCGCGCGGTGGGCGAGGGCCGCGAGGGTCGCCGTGCGGCTGGGCTCCTCGCTCAGGCCGGTGCCGGTGACCCAGAAGACACGGGCCTCGCGGATGGCGTCCAGGTCCAGGTCGTGGGCGTCGATCTCCAGGTCGGGGGCCTTGGGCTGCCGGTAGAAGTACAGCGGGAAGTCGTCCGGCGGGAAGACCTCGCAGAAGGTGACCGGTGTGGGTAGCCCGGCCACCGGGGTGACCCAGCGGTCGTCGACACCGAAGCCGCGCAGGGCCTCGTGCAGGTAGGAGCCGAACGGGTCGTCTCCGGTGCGGGTGACCACGGCGGTCCGCCGGCCGAGCCGGGCCGCGGCCACCGCCACGTTCGTCGCCGACCCGCCGAGGAACTTGCCGAAGGACGACACCTGGGCGAGCGGGACACCGGTCTGCAGCGGGTAGAGGTCCACTCCGATCCGCCCCATGGTGATCAGGTCGTACGCCATCGGCTTCCCTTCGTCACGGCTCTCCCCGGATTTCTAGTGCCCCGCACGAGCCCTGTCAATGTTTTGTCCGGACATTCGGACGATACCTTGAGACCGCTTTCCCTGACCCGCCGTGCCCGAGTCGGTTTTCGGCCGGACGCGGACGGCGCCCGCGGCCCCGATAGCCGACGGATAGCGGCCCCGTAGCGGCTTCGGTTCGCACCGATAGAGGGGCGGGGGAGATTGGTTCTCGCCAAGACCACCCCCACAAAACGGTGAGGACTCTGATGACGATCGAAACCCAACTCCGGCCGGCCGCGAGGGAGGTGACGTCCCCGGATGCCGCCGTGCTCAGCACGGTCGTCAAGCGCTTCACCACTGCCAAGGGTGAGGAGTTCACCGCCGTGAACGGGCTGGACCTGCGGATCCGGCGCGGCGAGATCGTGGCGTTCCTCGGGCCGAACGGCGCCGGCAAGACGACCACCATCGACATGCTGCTCGGACTGACCCGGCCCGACTCCGGACACGTGGAACTCTTCGGCCAGGCCCCGCAGCAGGCGGTGCGCGCCGGCCGGGTCGCCGCGGTCCTGCAGTCCGGGGGGCTCCTGCCCGACCTGACCGTCGAGGCCACCGTGCGCATGCTCGGCTCGCTGCACCCCGCCGCCGACCCCGAGCAGGTCATCGCCCGGGCCGGACTGACCGGGCTGCGCGACCGGCGGGTCGCCGAGTGCTCCGGCGGTGAGCAGCAGCGGCTGCGGTTCGCCGTCGCGCTGCTGTCCGACCCCGACTTCCTGGTGCTGGACGAGCCGACCGCCGGCATGGACGTCGTCGCCCGCCGGGAGTTCTGGGCCACCGTCCGCGAGGACGCCGAGCGCGGCATGACGGTCATGTTCGCCACGCACTACATGGAGGAGGCCGACCAGTTCGCCGACCGTGTCGTGCTGATCGACCAGGGCCGGGTCGTCGCCGACGGCTCCGCCTCCTCGATCCGCGCCGCCACCAGCGGACGTACCGTCTCGGCCCTGATCAGCCCGCATGACGCGCAGGCGGTGGCGGCCTCCCACGCCGTCCGCTCCTGCGTGGCCCGCGGCGAGCGGCACTACTTCGACACCACCGACTCCGACGCCCTGCTGCGGCAGCTGGTCAACCAGACGTCGGCCACCGAGATCGAGGTCGCCCCGCGCAGTCTCGAAGAAGCCTTCATGGCCATCACGCACCAGGGCCGCACCGCCCAGGAGGGCCTCCGATGACCACCCTGACCGCGGCGGCCGCACCCGCCCGCCCCCGCACCTCGGCCTTCAGCGGCGTCAACCCCACCTTCGTCCGCTACGAGCTGCGGCGCCGGTTCAACCGCCAGACCACCATCTTCACCCTCCTGCTCCCGGCCGTCCTCTATCTCGCCCTGTACCGCACCGCCCCGTCCCACGGAACGCTGCCGCACGGCAACTTCGCCGCCTGGATGATGATCGGGCTCGCGGTGTACGGCGCCGCCATGGCCGCCACCAGCTCCGCCGCCACCATCTCCGTCGAACGGTCCGCCGGCTGGATGCGCACGATCGCGCTGAGCCCGCTGGCCCCGCCCGGATACCTGCTCGTCAAGGTGGTGTGCTCGGTCGTGATGGCCGCCGTGCCCGTGGCCATCGTCGGGGTCCTCGGCGCCGTCACCGGGGCGCACGCCGACTCCGGCGTGTGGGTGACCTCCCTGCTCGTCGCCTGGATCGGCGCCGCGGTGTTCGCCGCGCTCGGCATCTTCCTGGGGCTCGCCCTGAAGCCCGAGGTCGTGATGCACATGCCGGGCCTGACGATGACCGCGCTGGCCTTCCTCGGCAACCTGTTCATCCCGCTCAGCGGGACCATGCTGGAGATCTCGCGGTACACGCCGATGTACGGCGTCTCGACGCTGGCCCGCTACTCCCTCACCGAGGGCTACACCTTCAGCGGCGAGCACTCCAGCCTGAGCGGCGCCGTGATCAACATCGTCGCCTGGTTCGCCGCCTTCTCCTTCATGGCGATCCGCCGCTTCGCCAGGAGCACGGGCCGCAACTAGGGCCCGTCCGGCGGACCGTGCCGGAATCGCGGGGCCGGTCGCCACCGGCCCTGCACAGCGCACCCGCCCGGCCGAACCGGCCGTATCGCACCCGCCCGGCCGGCCCGGACTCGCGCCAGCCGCTCGCACCACACAAAAGGGGGATAGAACATATGTTCGCAATCATCGCGCCGGGCCAGGGATCCCAGACCCCCGGCATGCTGGCCGGCTGGCTGCGCGACCCGGTGCACGCCGAGCGCGTACGGGCCTGGTCCGAGGCCGCCGACGTGGACCTGGTCCACCTGGGCACCCGGGCCTCGGCCGCGGAGATCGCCCGCACCGAGAACACCCAGCCCCTGCTGGTCGCCCAAGGGCTGCTGGCGCACGAGGAACTGGCCCCGGCGACGGCCGGGCAGAGCGCGGTCGTGGCCGGCCACTCCGTCGGCGAGCTGACCGCGGCCGGATACGCCGGGGTCCTCGCGCCCGCCGACGCCGTACGGCTCGCCGCGGTCCGCGGCCGGGCCATGGCCGCCGCCTGCGCCGAGGCGCCCACCTCGATGGCGGCCGTGGTCGGCGGCGAGAAGGCGGAGGTGCTCGCCCGCATCGCCGGACTCGACCTGACCGCCGCCACGTTCAACGGACCCGGCCAGATCGTCGCCGCCGGACTCGCCGAGGACCTGACGCAGCTGGCCGCCGCTCCGCCGCCCGGGGCGACCGTCAAACCGCTCCAGGTCGCCGGAGCCTTCCACACCACGTACATGGAGTCGGCGCGGCGGACGTTCGCCGCCGCGGCCTCCGCCGTGCCCTTCCGGCAGCCCCGCGCGCTCCTGCTCTCCAACGCCGACGGCGAGGTCCTCACCACGCCCGAGGCGATCCGCGACCGCCTCGTCGAGCAGGTGGTGCGGCCGGTGCGCTGGGACCTGTGCCTGCTGAGCCTGGCCCGGCTGGCACCCGCCCTGACGGTGTCCCTGCCGCCCGCCAAGACCCTCGCGAGCATCCTGCGACGCCAGCACCCCGAACTCACCGTCCTCCCGGTCACCTCCGCCCGGGACGTCGCCAAGGTCCACGCCCGGCTCGCCCCGGCCGTCCCGGACCGGAAGGGGGAGACCGTCCATGCTGGTGTCTGACCTCTTCGAACGCAGCCGTGCCGACCGCGGCGACCACCCGGCCGTCATCGACACCGAGGGCCCGGTCAGCTACGCCGAACTCGGCGCGGCCGTGGACCGGGCGGCCGGCTGGCTGCGCGGCCAGGGCGTCGGCGCCGGAGAGCGGGTCGTCCACGCCGGCGGCAACGACCGCTCCTTCCTCGCCCTCTTCTACGCCACCCTGCGCATCGGCGCCGTCTTCGTCCCCGTCCACCCGGACCTGACGGACCTGCAGCTCGCGCACATCATCGACGACTGCTCCGCCGCCCTGGCGATCTGCTCGCCGGGAGCGGGCGAGCGGGCCCGGCACACCGCCGAGCCGGCCCGGGCCTGGCAGGAGATCCAGCAGACCCCCGCCGACGACTTCGCGGCCGACGTCCCCGACGACGCCGTGGCGATGCTGATCTACACCTCCGGCACCACCGGCCGCCCCAAGGGCGTGGTCTGCCCGCACCGGCAGATGCTCGCCGCCGTCGGCGCCGTCAACGCCCGCCTCGGCTACCGCGCCGACGACGTGGTGCTGTGCCGGCTGCCCCTCTCCTTCGACTACGGCCTCTACCAGGCACTGTTCTGCGCGCTGACCGGCGGCACGCTCGTCCTCGCCGAACGCGCCGGCGACCGCGGCCTGTTGAAGGTCATCGAGCAGTACGGCGTGACCGTGGTCCCGCTCGTGCCCTCGCTCGCCCAGATCCTCACCCTGCTGCAGCGCAGACTGCGCCGCCCCACCCGGGTCCGCCTGTTCACCAACACCGGCGCCCGCCCGGGCCGGGCCGTCATGGCGGAGCTGCTGGAGGCCTTCCCCGGGTCGGTCTTCGCCTCGATGTACGGCATGACCGAGTGCAAGCGCATCTCCGTCCTGGACCCGGCCGAGTACGCCGCCCACCCCGACTCGGTCGGCCCGCCCATCCCCGGTGACCACGTCCGGATCACCGACGCCGGGGGACGCGCCCTCGATCCCGGCCAGGTCGGCGAGATCGTCGTCCGGGGTGCCACCGTGATGGCCGGCTACTGGGGCGTCCCGCTGGAGCGGCAGCAGCGCTACGTCCGGCGCGCCGACGGCACGCTCGAACTGCGCACCGGTGACCAGGGCTACCTGGACGAGGACGGCCGGCTCTACTTCGTCGGCCGCAACGACGACATGATCAAGCGGCGCGGCATCCGGCTCGGCCTGACCGAGATCGAGGACGCTGCCGAGCGGATCCCCGGGGTGACCGCGGCGGTCGTGCTGCGGCCCGAACCCGAGGACGGCCCGCTGCACCTCGTGGTGCAGAGCACGCTCACCGCCGACGAGATCCGCGCCGGGCTGACGCTGCGGCTGGACCGGGCCCGGCGGCCCGACCTGATCACCCTCATCGACACGGTGCCCCTGACCGCGAACGGCAAGCCCGACCGCGCGGCCGCGGCCCGCCTGGTCGAAGCCCCGGCCTGCGCCCAGGACACCACCCCACCGACTCCCGCACCGACGACCCCGACGCCATCGACGACCCCGACGAGGACCAGCCATGAACCAGTCGCAGTCTGACCAGCCGACCCAGTCGCAGTTCGACCAGCTCGTCGAGCGCATCTGCGCCGTCGCGGTCACCGACCCGGAGACCCCGCTCGTGGACCTCGGCGTGGACTCGCTCCACACCATCGCCCTGGTGATGGCGGTCGAGGAGCAGTACGGGATCGAGATCGACCCCGAGGTCATCGGGGACCCCGCGCTCACCTCCTCCGCCGGGCTGTGGCGTTCCGTGCACGACCAGCTGGCCGCCGCTCTGCCGGCCAGAGCCGGGAGCTGACCGCCATGTGGACCGACATGCGACCCGCGGTGGAGATGCCGCGGCTCTTCGAACGGGGCGGTGACGTCGTCTCGTTCGCGGGCGGCCTGCCCGACCTGGACGTCCTCCCGCTCGACACGATCTCCGCGCAGCTGTCCCGGCTCGTCAAGCTCGGCGGCAGACTCGCCCTCCAGTACACGACCCCGCACGTCGCCCAGGCCCTCGTACCGGCGATCACCGACCTGATGGCCCGTGAGGACAGCACCGCCACGGCCGAACAGCTGATCCCCACCAGCGGTTCCCAGATGGGCCTGATGGCCCTGGGCCTCGGGATCGGCGTCCCCGGCGATACCGTCCTGTGCCAGACCCCCGCCTACCCCGGCGCCGCCGCGGCCTTCCGCACCGCCGGCCTGACCCTCCACCCCGCACCGGAGGACGCCGACGGTCTCGACCCGGCCGGGCTGCGGGAGACGGTCCTGCGGCTGCGCGGCGCCGGCCGCACGGTACGGCTGCTGTACTGCAACCCCACCTTCCAGAACCCGACCGGCGCCACCCTGTCCGTCACCCGCCGACACGAACTGCTCGTCGCGGCCCGCGAGCTGGACCTGCTGGTCATCGAGGACAACCCCTACGGCCTGCTCTCCTTCGACGGCACGACCACCACCGCCCTGCACGCGCTCGACCCGGAGCGCGTGGTCTACCTCGGCACCTTCTCCAAGGTGTTCGCCCCCGGTCTGCGCTGCGGCTGGATCGCCGCGCCCGCGGAACTGGCGCCGGCCCTGCGCCGTACCACGGAGGTCATGGCGCTGTCGCCGTCCGCGCTCGCCCAGGCCGCGATCGCGGCCTTCCACACGCGGGCCGGCTGGACCGACCTGATCGACGCCTACCGCACGAGCTACCGGGAGCGGTGCGGCCTCATGGCCGACGCGCTGGAGGCCGAACTCGGCACCGACGGGCCCTGGCAGTGGCAGCGCCCGGACGGCGGCTTCTACATCTGGCTGCGCCACCGCGACGGCGTGGACACCGCCGGCTTCGCCGGGGCCGCGGCCGAGCACGGGGTCTCCTTCGTGCCCGGCAGCCACTTCGGCATCGACGGCGAGCACGCCGACGGACTGCGGCTGTGCTTCAGCAATGTGCCGCGCAAGCGGATCGCCGAGGGTGTCGCCCGCCTGGCCCGGGCCCTGTCGGCCCCGGCCCGCGCCCTGGAAGGAGCGGCGCTGTGACCACGGCGATCACCGCCCCCACGGCCGGTCCCCCGGCCGGCGGGCAGGGCGGCGACCGGCCCTTCGACTGGTCGGCGTTCGCCCCGGCGTACCGGCTGGGCGACAGCGAGTGGCAGGTGTGGGGCGTGGGGATGCTGCGCAGCGCCGGCTTCCCGGTCTCCGGCCTGGACCTGCTCGGCGGGCCGCGCGCGGCCCGGACGGCGGCGCTCGCCGACAGCGGTGCCGCCGACGCCGACGCGTTCGCCGCGGCCTACCGGGCCGACAGCGCCGTGGAGGCCGAGCGGCTGGGCCGCCTCGCCCTCGACGACCGGGTGCGCCGGGCGATCGCCTGGCAGAACCGGACGGTCTACCAGATCCTCGACTCGCTCGCGGCCGGCAAGGGCAAGGAGTCCAAGCGCAGGCAACGCGAACGCACCCTGGCCATGTACTGGCTGCGGTACTGCGCCAAGGCCGACACGATCGGCTTCTTCGGCCCGGCCTCCTGGATCTCCGTGGCACGGACCCAGGGCGCCCTGGAGGTCGCGCACGGGCCCGCGCTCACGTCCGGGAGCCGGACCTTCTTCGAACGCTGGACCATCGCCGCCCTGGCCGACTGGATGGCCGCACAGCCCGGCGCCCGCTGGTGGTTCCCGCCGGTGCTCCGGCCCGACGTGCACCTCGACGGCGACCGGCTGGTCATGCAGGGCGGCCGTACGGTGCGGCTGCGCGAGGACGACGTCCAGGTGCTGCGTCTGGCCGACGGCGACCGGGGCGGCGAGGCCATCGCGGACGCCACCGGCTGGGATCCTGCCACCGCCCGGCAGCGGGTGGAGAAGATCCTGACCCGGCTGCTGAAGCAGCGGGTGCTCACCTGGGACGCCAACATCCCCGTGGACGTGCGCGCCGAGGAGATCCTGCGGCGCCGCGTGGCCGGCATCGGCGACCCGGAGCTGTTCGTCCGCTGCGACGCGGTCCTGACGGAACTGGACCGGCTGCGGGAGGACATCGACCGCGCGGGCAGCGCCGAGGAACTGGTCGGGGCGCTCGACCGGCTCGACGACTTCTTCGTCCGTACGACCGGACAGGCGGCCTCCCGCGAGGAGGGCAAGGCGTACGCCGGCCGCACCCTCTGCTACCAGGACTCGCTGCGCGACTGCCGGACGGAGCTGGGGCGGGACTTCTTCGACGCCGTCGCCCGTCCGCTGGCCCTGGTCGCCGACGCGGCCGACTGGTTCGGCAACCGGCTCGCCGAGCTGGTGGAGGCGGAGGTCGCCGGCTTCGTCCGCAAGGCCGCCGCCCGCCGCACGGAGGTGACCCTCGCCGACGTGTGGACGCAGGTGCTCGGCCTGTTCTGGGGGGACAACGCGACACCCGTGCACACCGCGACCCTCGAACTGGCCGCGAAGTGGCGCGAGGTGCTCGCCCTGGACCCGGCGGCCCCGGGCTCCGCCCCGGTGCGACTGAGGGTCGCGGACATCGAGGAGCGGGCCCGCGCGGTGTTCGCCACCGGGCCGGTGCGCTCGCCCCACCTCGCCGTGCACAGCCCCGATCTGCAGGTGGCGGCCCGGTCCGCGGACGCCGTCGACGCCGGCGAGTACACCGTCGTCCTCGGCGAACTGCACGCCTGCCTGGCCACGCTGGACCTGCCCTTCCTCGACTGGAGCACCGACGCCGGCTCGCTGCGGGACAAGGTCAACGCGGCCCTCGACGCCCCGCGTCTGGTGCCGCTGCTGCCGGTCGAGTGGAAGCGCAACAGCGGTCGTATGGTCCCCGCGCCGATCGGCGCCGGAGACCGGCTGATCGGCTTCACCCGGGCCCCGTTCGACGACCGGACCCGCGTCGATCCGGCGGCGTCGATCGCGCTCGCCGAGACGGACGGCACGGTCACCGCGACCACTCCGGACGGGCGCGGGTGGAGCATCGCCGAACTGCTCGCGGTGCCGGTCTCCATCATCGCCGCGGACGCCTTCAAGATCGGCCTCGACCGGGTGCACGCCCCACGCGTGATCCTCGACGACCTGGTCCTGTTCCGGGAGACCTGGCGGCTGCCCGTCGCCGGCGTCGCGCTGCCGGACAAGGCCGACCGGGAACGCGACTACCTCGCCGTGCGCCGCTGGGCGGCCGCGCACGCCCTGCCCGACCTGCTCTTCGTCAAGTTCCCCGAGGAGACCAAGCCGTCCCTCGTGGACCTCACCAGTCCGACCCTCGTGCTCTCCTTCGCCAACCTCGTCCGCACCGCGCGCCGTCTCGCCCCCGATGCCCTCGTGACCCTCAGCGAGCCGCTGCCCGCCCCGGACGACTCCTGGCTGGCGGACGCGGACGGCGAGCGCTACGTCAGCGAACTGCGGCTCCAGATCAGCAGAAAGGTCGCGGAATGACCGTCCTCGCATCCGACGGGGCGGCGCTGGCGCTCGGCGCCACCCGCTCCCGGGATCCCGACATCGTCGCCACGATCGGCGGCACCCCGCTGGTCGCCCTCGACCGGCTGTTCCCGCCGGGCCGGTTCCAGGTGTACGCCAAGTGCGAGCGTTTCAACCCGGGCGGCAGCATCAAGGACCGTGCCGCCAAGTCGATGATCGAGCACGCCATCAAGGCCGGCAAGCTCGTCCCCGGGGTGTCCACGGTCGTGGAGTCCTCCTCGGGCAACCTCGGCATCGCCCTCGCCCAGCTCTGCAACTTCTACCGGCTCGACCTCGTCTGTGTGGTCGACCCGCGCACCACCCGGCAGAACGCCGCCATCATGCGGGCGTACGGCGCGAAGGTCGAGGTCGTCGACCGCGACCCGGCCACCGGCGAGTACCTGCCGTCCCGGATCGACCGGGTCCGCACCCTCCTGGAGACCGTGCCGGACGCCTACTGGCCCAACCAGTACGCCAACGAGTACAACGCCCGGGCGCACCACCACACCATGCGCGAGATCTGCGAGGCGCTGCCCGGCGGTCCCGACTACCTGTTCCTCGCGGCCGGCACCACCGGCACGCTGCGCGGCTGCGCCGAGTACATCCGGGACAACGGCCTGGCCACCCGGGTCGTCGCGGTGGACGCGGTCGGCAGCGTCATCTTCGGACCGCCGGAGCCGTGGGAACGCGGGCACCGGCGCACGATCCCCGGGCACGGCGCGGCGGTCGTCCCGCCGCTGCTGCGGCCGGGGCTCGCCGACCGGGTCGTCAAGGTCACCGACCTGGACTGCGTGCGCGGTTGCCGGCAGCTGCTCGCCCACGAGTCCATCCTCGCCGGCGGCTCGTCCGGCGCCGTGATCTCCGCACTGCAGGGGTCCGCCGGCCGGCTGGAGGCGGGCGTCACCTGTGTGGCCGTGCTCCCGGACGGCGGCGACCGCTACCTCGACACCATCTACTCCGACGCCTGGGTCGAGACCACCTTCCAGGACATCCCGCTCCCCCGACACACCGACCAGACCACCGACCAGTCCTTCGACCAGGAAAGGAGCGAGCCGTGAAGGTCCTCGGACGGGACGACGTCAAAGCCGCTCTGACGGGTCTCGAACCCGCTGTCCTCGACGCGGTGCGCACCGCCTACGTGCTGCACGGCCAAGGCCACTCGCAGGTGCCGTTCTCCAGCTTCCTGCGCCCGCCGCAGCCCGCCGGCTCCCGCATCATCTCCCTGCCCGCCTACCTGGGCGGCCCGCAGCCGGTGATGGGCCTCAAGTGGATCTCGTCCTTCCCGGCGAACGTCGAGCAGGGCCTGCAGCGGGCCTCCTCGGTGCAGATCCTCAACGACCTGGCCACCGGCTACCCCAAGGCCCTGCTGGAGGGCAGCCAGATCTCCGCCTCGCGCACCGCCGCGAGCGCCGCCCTGGCCGCCGGTGCCCTGCACGGCGACCGCCGGGTGCGCAGCGCGGGCCTCGTCGGCTGCGGCACGATCAACCAGCGCGTGCTCGCCTTCCTGACGCATACCCACCCCGACCTGGACACCGTGGTGCTCCAGGACGTCGTGCCGGGCCGCGCCGAGGTCTTCGCCGCCGAACTGGAGTCCGAGTACCCGGGGATCACCTTCCGCACCGGTACCGTCGGCGACGCGCTCGCCGCCGAGACCGTGAGCATCGCGACCACCGACTCGACGTACTGGCTCGACCTGGCGGAGTACCCCGAGCGGCCGGCCGGCCAGGTGATCCTGCACCTGTCGCTGCGCGACCTGAGCACGAACTCGGTCCTCGGCGCCTACAACGTCGTCGACGACATCGAGCACTGCGTCCGCGAGCAGACCTCCCTGCACAAGGCCGAACAGGAGGTGGGCCACCGGGAGTTCGTGCACGCCGAGATCGCCTCCGTGCTGGGCTGCACCGAGCCCCCGGCCGCCCAGGACCCGATCGTCTTCTCGCCCTTCGGCCTGGGCATTCTCGACCTCGCGGTCGCGCAGGCGGTCGTCAAGGCCGCCACCGAGGCCGGCCTCGGCACCGAGGCCGAGGGCTTCGACCCGGGCAGCCACCGGGTGACCGCGGCGATGCTGGGGAGCGCGGCATGAGCACACCGGGAACCCTGTTCGCCGAGGGCACCAAGGCCCTGGTGACCGGCGCCTCGCGCGGGATCGGCGCGGCGGTCGCGATCGCCCTGGCCGAGCACGGCTGCGACGTCGCCCTCAACTTCCGCTCCAACGCCGCCAAGGCCGAGGAGGTCGCCGAGCAGGTCCGCGCCCTGGGCCGGCAGGCACTGCTGCTCCAGGCGGACATCTCCGACGAGACCCAGGTCGCCGCCATGTTCAAGGAGCTGAAGACGGCGTGGCGCTCCCTGGACGTCGCCGTCCTCAACTCGGGCGTGACCGCCGACGGCCACCTGGCCGCCATGAGCGGCGCCAAGTGGCAGGAGGTCATCGGCACCAACCTCACCGGCACCTTCTTCACCGCCCGCGAGGCGACCAAGCAGATGTACGCCCGTGGCGGCGCGATCGTCTTCATCGCCTCCACCAGCGGCATCGCGGGCCGGGCGGGCCAGGCCAACTACGCGGCCAGCAAGGGCGGCGTGATCTCCCTGGCGAAGACGCTGTCGTACGAGGTGGCCCCGCGCGGCATCCGCGTCAACGTGGTGGCGCCCGGCTTCATCGACACCGACATGGTCAAGAAGGTGCCGCCCGCCCAGATGAAGGAGGCCCTCCAGGCCATCCCCCTGGGCCGCATGGGCACCCCGGCCGAGGTGGCCCGGGCCACCGCCTTCATGGCCAGCCCCGCCGCCTCCTACATCACCGGCAAGGTGCTCACGGTCGACGGCGGAATGATCCCCAACTAGCCCTCCACCAGCACATTCTGACTGTTCGTCATCTTCATCATCTCCCATCGGAAGGAACACCCATGTCCGTCGCCACCTTCGAGGACATCCGCAGCCAGGCCGAGGCCCGCCTGGAGAAGAACATGAAGGTCAAGTCGATGATCATCGACAGACTCGGTCTGGACGTGGAGCCGGCCGTCGTCTCCGACAACCAGCCGCTGTTCGGCCGCGGTCTGGAGATGGACTCGCTGGACACCCTGGAGATCGTCGTCATGGTCAACAACGAGTACGACGTGCTGATCAGCGACGACGACTTCGAGGCCTTCGGCTCCATCAACGCCCTCGTCGACTTCATCGAAGCCCGCGAGGTCTGAGCATGACGGTCACCGCAGAGGCGCCCGCCAAGAAGTCCGCGGCCGCCGCCAAGAAGACCTACAGCTACTCCTCGGACGACATCAAGCGCATGCTGCCGCACCGCTGGCCGATGCTGATGATCGACCGCGCCCACGACGTCGTGCCGGGCGTGTCCGGCCGCGGGGTCAAGAGCGTCTCGGTGAACGAGCCTTTCTTCGCCGGGCACTACCCGGACCACTCGATCATGCCGGGCGTGATGATCGTCGAGGCGATGGCCCAGCTGGTGGCCGTCGTGTACGTCGCCGAGATCGTCGAGGCTCCCGAGCCGCCGGCCGAGGGCGACCCCTCCGAGAGCGTCGGCTACCTCGGCTCCATCAGCTCGATGAAGTTCTCCCGCCTGGTCGTCCCCGGCGACCAGCTGTCCCTGGAGGCCAAGCTCGGCCAGCGCCTGGGCGGCCTCAGGCAGGTGTCGGTGCGGGCCACCGTCGGCTCCGAACTCGCGGCGGCCGGCTCCCTCATCGTCACCACCGGACGCAAGTCCTGACCTCCGTCCCCGTACCAAGCCGACCCGAACAGAAGGAGGTGTGGAGTGTCCCTCACGATCCGCCCGTACCAGGAGGGCGACGCGCAGGACATCGCAGCGCTCTACAACCGCCACCGCGACAGCCCCAACCCGGTGGCCGGAGGCATCACCGGCGAGGAGCTGGAGCGCGAACTGGCCGAGCGTGACACCGGCACGTTCATCGTGGCGGTCGACGGCGGGCGTGTGGTGGGCACCTTCGGCCTGTTCCACAACACCGGCCGACGCTCCGCCCGCGCCGGTGAGCTGATCGCCGACATGTTCTTCGTGGCACCCGCCTACCGCAACGGCGTGATCACCGGACGGCTGTTCACGGAGGCGGTCGAGTGGATGGTGCAGTCCGGCTGCCTCGTGCTCCGGCTGACCGTCAACCCGGCCAACACCGTGGCCTTCCGGCTCTACCGGCGCGTCGGCTGTGTCTCGGTGGGGCGGACCGTCCCCGGCGAGGACGGCAACGTCGAACTGCACAACTACATCCCGCTGATCCTGCGCAGTGTGTTCGCGGACCTCGGTGCCGAGGTCCGGGCCGCGCTGGGCGGACTGAACAGCTTCGCCTCCGTGACCGAGGCCCGCGACGACGAACTGCGCTCCGACGTCCGCCTGGTGGACGGCGTCCGCACGGTCGACTACTGCCTGGCCGTGGGGGAGTTCCGGCTCACCGCGAGCGTCGACGTCGACCGCGGCGTCGTCCGCGAGGCGGAGGTCACCGGACCGGACGGCGCGAGGCGTGCGCTGCGGCTGGCGGAACCGCCGTACCGCATCCGCACCCCGCGCGGGGCGCAGCCGTACCGGTTCGCCTCCGGGCCGCTGGCCGTCGAGGTGGACGGCGACGACGGGACCGTGCGCGTGCTGGCCGAGGGCCACCACGGGCCGGTGTTCGTCTCCACCTGGCCCAGCTGCCGGGCGGACCGCCCGGCCGGCTGGCGGGAGGGGGAACCGCGCGACCTCGACCTCGTCCCCGTCGAGCACGGGGTACGGGTCATGGAGCGGTGCGGCGACGACGAGGTGGTCGGCACGGTCACCCTCACCGAGGGTGTGCTGAGCCAGGACTTCACCTTCACCCGGCGGCCCGGACGCGTCTTCCAGACCGTCGCGCTGCGCCAGGGCGGCTTCGCCCCGGACGGCGGTGCGGCCCACCCGCTCGGGCTGGGTCTCGGCGTCCGGGACGCCTCCGAGGTGGTCGCGGCCGCCCAGGTCGCCCCCGTCGGCGGCGATCTCACCTGGACCGGCGCGGCCTGGAGCGTGCGGGTGCCGGTGCGGGAGCCGGTCCGGCTGATCCACAGCGGTCTGCTGGAGCGCGGTCTGGAAGCCGGTCCGGACGGGGTGGCCCGGCTGCGCACCGAGTTCCTGCCGCAGGACGTGCCCGCCACGCCCGCCGCCCCGGCCGCGGCAGCGGTGGCCGGACCCCGCCGGCTCCAGCTCGACGCCTCTGCCGCCGGTGTCGTCGCCTGGCGGGAGGGCGCCACCAAGGTGCTGCGCAGCTCCTTCCCGCGTACCCGGGCCTTCGGCAACAACCCCCGCTGGAGCGCCGGGATGTGGGTCACCGCCGAGCACAGCCGGTTCAGCCGCGCGAGCGGGCTGGGCTGGGGCGTCAGGTCCGCCGCCGGCTGGGAGGAGAAGCACCCGCTCGCCCTCTACGGCCCGCAGGACGGGCTCGGCTTCGAACTCACCGCGCCCGACGACACCGCCCGGCCGGTCCGTGTCGACGTCCAGGCGCCGGACACCGACGCGGAGGCCGTTCTCTGGATCACCCCGCACACCCCGCGCGAGACCACCGTGGTCATCGACTCCGCGGGCACCCGCTGGGAGCTGGACTCCCGCGACTTCCGTCAGGTGTGGGCCGCGGCGGCCGCGGTCCGGCTGTCCGACGGCACCTGGCTGCACTGCCGGCCCGACCGGCCCGGCTCGGCCGAGGCGGAGATCGTCCTGCGCACGACGTCGTCCGGCCTGCTCATCGGCTGCGCGTCCCCGGCCCGACGGCCGCACGCCTGGCTCCTGTCCGTGGGCACCGAACCCGCCCTGTGACAGACGAACTTCCCGAGAACCACGCACACCGAGATCCGTACCGAAGGGAACCATCCATCATGACCACCGCCCCGCTCCGCACCGAGACGGACGACTACACCACCGTCCGCACCACCGTCGGCGCCTACCGCATCTCCGCCCCGCTGGTGCGCGTCTCCGGCGACGAGCGGATCTCCCTGCTGGACCAGTTCCTGGCCAAGTCGGGCGAGTTCGTCGAGCCGGACACCGTCCGCGAGGCGCTCGCGCTGAACGCCGACGGCACCCCCTTCGCGATCCTGCTGCACTTCGAGATCGGCGACGACGCCTGGCTGCTGCCCCGCACCGCGGTCACGGCCGACGAGCTGCGCGGCTACCTGGAGCAGCTGGACGTCCCCGAGGACGTCACCGTCGAGGTCGAGCCGGAGGGCTGGGGTGCCAGCGCCTTCGAGGGCCCGACCGCCTGGTCCGTGGCCGCGAGGTTCGTCGACTTCGACATCTCCGGCCTGACCCTGCACGCCGTCACCGAGTCCGCGCTCGCCGACGAGCCGGCCGCCCTGGCCCACCTGGCGCGCGTCGGCACCACCGGTGAGTACGGCTACCTCCTGCTGTCGAACGCCCCCGAGGCCGCCCACCGGGCCGTCCTCTCGGCCGTCGCCGAGGAGGGTGGCGCGCCGGTCGGCACCGAGGGCCTGGTCCGGGTGCAGGCCGAGGCCGGCATGGCCGTGTACGCGGCCGGGTTCGCCGGGCTGACCGTGAACGAGGCCGACCTGTCCTGGATGGTCGACTGGAACCGCATCGGCGAGTTCCACGGCTCCGACGACCTGGTGCAGCCGAGCGCCGGAACGGCCAGGCTGACCGCCCTCGCCGCCCCGGCGGAGAGCCGGTTCGCCGCCGGCGCCGAGGTGACCGCCGCCGGTGCGGCCGTCGGCACCGTCCTGTGGCAGGCCCCCTCCGCCAACCCGGAGGAGGAGCTGGTCCTCGCACTGCTGGACGCGCCCTTCGGGGTCCCCGGCCTGGAGCTGGCCGGCGCGGACGAGCAGGGCGCCGAGCGGCCGCTGCGCACCGTGACCCTGCCCCGTGTCATCGCCCGCTCGCTCACCACGAGGATCTCCTGATGACCACGCCGACAATCGCCCTCACCGGCCTGGGGCTGATCACCGGGGCCGGGGACGACGTCGAGAAGGGCTGGTCGTCCATCACGGCCGGTACCTCCGGTATCCGCACCAACACCCTCTTCGACACCTCCGAGCTGCTGACCGAGTGGGCGGGCATGGTCACCGCCGAGCAGCCCGCCGACGTCGACCGCTGCTACGGCCTGGCCGCCACCGCCATCCGCGAGGCACTGCGCGGCAGCGGTCTGGACCTGGACACCGTCGACCGGGACCGGGTCGCGGTGGTGGTGGGTTCCAGCCTCGGCGCAATGCCGACGCTGGAGGGGGTCCACGCGGGCCTGGTGCACGAGGGGAAGCTGGACGCCGGACAGGCGGCCGCCTCCCAACTGCCCTGCGTGGGCGACTACATCGCGGCCGAATTCGATCTGCGCGGCCCGCGCGTGGTCCTCTCCAACGCCTGCGCCGCCAGCGCGGTGGCCCTGGGCTACGCGGCCGAACTGCTGTGGAAGGGGGACGTCGACTACGTCGTCTGCGGCGGCGTCGACCCGCTCGCCTCCCTGTCGGCGTTCGGGTTCAGCGCCCTGGGCGCTCTGGACCCGGAGCCCTGCTCGCCGATGTCGGCATCCACCGGGCTGACCCTCGGCGAGGGAGCCGGGTTCATGGTGCTGGAGCCGGCGGACCGGGCGGCCGCGCGCGGCGCCCGGGTGCTGGCCGAACTGGGCGGCTACGGCCTGTCCTGCGACGGCTACCACCAGACCGCCCCGGACCCCAGCGGCAAGGGTGCCTGCGCGGCCATGGCGCAGGCCCTGGACACCGCCGGCCTCGGCCCGGACGACGTCGACTACCTCAACCTGCACGGCACCGGCACACCCGCGAACGACGCCTCCGAACCCAAGGCGGTCAAGCTCCTGTTCGGCTCGTCGCTCCCACCGGCCAGCTCCACCAAGTCGATCATCGGCCACACCCTCGGCGCGGCCGGTGCGGTGGAGGCGGTGGTCAGCACCCTGGCGATCGACCGCGGGACGCTGCCCCCGACGATCAACACCCGGGGCGTGGAGCAGCCCTTCGGTCTGGACGTCGTCCCGGACGCGGGCCGCCCGGCCGCTCCCGAGGTGGTGCTGTCCAACTCCTTCGCCTTCGGCGGCAACAACGCCTCCGTCGTCCTCAACCGGCCCGACCGGCCCGGCTCGGGCCCCCGCCGCACCGAGTCCGTCCACGACGTCGTCGTCACGGGCGTCGCGGGCCTGGCGGGTGCGGCCGGCAACACGGCCGACCTCGTCGCAGCCCTCTCCGTCGAACAACCCTGCTTCACCGGCATGGAACACGTCGAGGGCGTCGGCGACGTCCCGGTCGGCCGGATCGACGTCAAGGCCGCATCCCGGGGCATCAATCCCAGTCGCGCCCGCCGGATGGACCCGCTGAGCCTGCTGGCCGCCGCGGCGGTCGCCGACCTGTACGGCCGGCACGGCAAGCCGTCGCGGGCCGAGGCCGAGGGCACCGGCATCGTGTTCGCCACCGGCTACGGGCCCGTCACCTCGGTGCTCCAGTTCCACAAGGGCGTACTCCAGCAGGGCATCAACGGCGCCAACCCCGCCCTGTTCGCCAACACGGTCGTCAACGCGGCCGCCGGACACGTGGCGATGCTGCACCGCTACCGCGGCTACACCGCCACCATCGCCAACGGCGGCACCAGCTCGGTGCTGGCGCTCCAGCTCGCCGCCCGGGTCATCGCCCGCGGCGCGTGCGACCGGATCATGGTCGTGATCGCCGACGAGTTCCCCGAACAGGCGCTGGCCACCCAGGCCGGTCTCCCCGGCTACGCCCGCACCGCGCGGGTGGTCCCCGGCGGCCGTACCGGAATGGTGCTCAGCGAGGGCGCCGCCGCGATCCTGCTGGAGAGCAGGGAGTCGGCCGCCGCGCGCGGCGCGAACGTCCTGGCCCGGGTGCGCGGCTACGGCGCCTCCGGCGAGTCGGTGGGCATCGGTCGCATCGGCCGCGACGGAGAGGCCTGGGCGCGGGCCCTGCGCGCGGCGATGGCCGAGGCACGGGTCACCCCCGACGAGATCGGCACCGTCGTCTCGGCCGCCTCCGGCTACAGCCTGGTCGACGTGGCCCAGACCCGGGCGCTGCGCCTGGCCGGCCTCGCCGACCGCCCGGCCGTCACACCGAAGTCCCTGCTGGGCGAGACGTACGGCAGCGCGGGCGCGCTCGGTCTGGTCGCCGCGCTCGGCGGCGGGGCACCGAGCGGCACGCTGCTGCTGTCCAGCTTCGCCTACGGCGGCTCGTACGCGGCGGCCGTGTTCGACGCGGGGCAGTAATGGGCGGTCTCATGGGTCTCCTGCTGGATCCGGCTCTGCTCGACGCCGGCCCGCATCGACCAGCCCGTCCGGCGTTCGAGGACGAGGCCACAGAGGCCGAAGGGCTCCCTGGGGGCGCAGCCCCCGGGGAGCCGCACCCCCACCGGCCGGCCGTGATCGACTGCCTCGTCACGCATCACCGCCACCTCCCCCGCGAC
This sequence comes from Streptomyces sp. NPDC005728, assembly GCF_040630895.1. Taxonomy (NCBI): domain Bacteria; kingdom Bacillati; phylum Actinomycetota; class Actinomycetes; order Kitasatosporales; family Streptomycetaceae; genus Streptomyces; species Streptomyces sp. NPDC005728. The sequence continues at coordinate 130,325 of NZ_JBEXYL010000007.1, read as the reverse complement.
CACATGGGCCACCGTCTGAGCCGGTCCGGCCGCTCTCTGATCATCGAGGCGGTCAGAACGGTGTACGGCGTCGACGTCACGGCGCGGGACCTCGCCCGCGACGCGCACAAACGCTGGAGCATCCCGGCGCACGGCCTGTCCGTCTCGGTCGCCCACTGCGACGAGTACAGCGCCGTCGCCCTGTCCACCGGCCCGCGCGTAGGAGTGGACCTCCAGGACGAGCGTGACCGGCCGCACGCCATGCGCTGGCTGGGCACCCTGCTCGGTCGGCCGGATCCCGCCACCATCCGGGACTTCGCCGAGTGCGAGGCGCTGATCAAGGCCTCGCACGTCACCAAGGAGACCTTCGCCGGAGTCCGGCTGCCGGCCTGGCAGCCGGGCTGGCGCACCACCAACGTCCCGACCTACACGGTGCGTTCGACCACGCTGAGCTCCTCGATGCATCTGGCCCTCGTGGCCGACGAGCCCGTGCCCGTGCGTTACCGGCGGCAGCCGCACCGCACCGACGCCCTGCCCCAGGAGGCGGCATGACAGCGCCGACGACGGCCGCCCGGCCGTACACCCGCCGCATCTCCCCGATCGAGCGCGGCTATCTGAACGCCGCCGCGACCGGCACCCCGCAGCTGATCCAGATGGTCGTGGAGGGCGAGGGCCGGATCGACCCCGAGGCCCTGCGCGAGGCCGTACGGGTCGCCACGCTCGCCAACCCGGGCCTCGCGGTACGGCGGCGGGCCGCGGTCTGGCGCGCCGACGGGCCCGTGCCGCCGGTGGTCGAACTGCCGGCGGACACCGGCTTCGACGCACCGTTCTTCCTCCGCGACCTGGACGTCGTCACCGGCCCGGTCTGCGAGGTCGGCCTCAGCAACGGAGCGGTGACTCGGCTGGTGGTGCGGGCCAGCCACATCGTCACCGACGGACGCGGCCTGCGGCAGTGGACCGCCGACGTCTTCCGGGCGCTGCGCGGCGAGGAGCCGCTGGGCGCCCCCTCCCTGGTCGACGACGCCCACTTCCGCACCGCCGCCGGGACCGTGCCCCCCGCCGAGCCGCCCGCCCGGCTCGCGGGCTTCCCCGCCGTCCTCGGCGACGGCCCTGCCGACGGCACCCCGCTGTGGGTACGGCGCCGGGTGCGGGCCTGCCCGTCGGCGGTCACCGCCCGCGTGGCCGCCGCCCTCTCCCGGCAGCCGGCCGGCGACACCGGCCGCCTGATCGTCCCGGTGGACCTGCGCCGCCACGACCGCTCGGTGCGCTCCACCGCCAACCTGACCTCGCAGCTGGTGCTGGACCTGCGGCGGGAGGAGAGCTGGAAGTCACTGCACGGCCGGATCGTGCGCGCGCTGCTGCAGAAGCGGGAAGTCGCCTCGCTCAGCAAGGACTTCCTGCGTCAGAACCCCTTCGCCAACTCCCTGCGCGAGGCGCAGGAGCTGGACGGCACCCGCTTCCCCTGTACGGCGATCATCACCGACCACGGCCGGATCGACACCGACGAGCTGCGCACCGACCGTTTCCGGCCCACCGCGTTCTCCACGCTGCCCATGCTCGTGCCCTACGCCGAGATGTTCCTGAGCGCCTGCCAGATCGACGACGACACCGAGCTGACCCTCTCGTGCCGCAACCGCCCCGGCGCCCGTGCGGCCGGCGAGGCGGTCCTCGACGGGATCGAGCAGGCGCTCACGTCGGCGGACTGACCCGGCTTCCCCTCTGTTGACTTCCTAAGGATGCGCCCACATGTCGCTGACCAATCCGACCAACGAGAAGGCGCCGAGCCCGCCGGAGAGCGCTGACTCCCCGGTCGCGGACCCGGATCGTCCGGAACAGGCCTCCGCACCGGCCCGGTCCGAGGAGGCCGGTTCGGCCGAGGAGGCCGGGGGCGGACCCTCCGCTCCCCCGGCGCCTTCCAGGCCGTCCGGCCCGACCGTCCTGACCATGGCCGCGGCCATCACCGGCGGGTTCCTCGCGCTGCTCGACACCACCATCGTCAACGTGTCCCTGGAGGACACCACCGCGCGGTTCGGCGGCATCAACCAGGTGCAGTGGGTGGTGACCACGTACCTGATCGCGCTGGCGGCCCTGATGCCGGCCACCGGCTGGCTGGCCACCCGGTTCGGCGTCAAGCGCGTCTTCGCCTGCGCCATCGTGCTGTTCGCGCTGGGCTCGGCGGCCTGCGCGTTCAGCCAGACCCTCCCGGAGCTGATCGCCGCCCGCGGGGTGTCCGGAGCCGCTGCCGGGGTGCTCACCCCCGTGTCGACGATCCTGCTCACCTCCGGCGTGCCCCGCGAACAGCTCGGCCGGGTCCAGGGCCTGAACGGCAGCGTCATGCTGATCAGCCCGCTGCTGGGGCCCACGATCGGCGGCCTCCTGGTCGAGGCGGGCGGCTGGTCCGCGGTGTACGCGGTCAACGTGCCGCTGTGCGCGGCCCTGCTGGCCGTCACCCTGCGCTGGGTCCGCAAGGACACCCCGGCCGGCAAGGAGGCCAAGCCGCTGGACGTGGTGGGCCTGCTGTCCTCGGCCGCCTGCACGGTGAGCACGGTGCTGGCCATCCACGCCTTCTCCGGCGGCGGGCTGCACGCCCGCCCGGCCCTGCTGGTGCCGCTGGTCCTCGCCGTGCTGAGCGGCACCGTGTTCGTACTGCGCCAGCTGCGCGCCCGCTTCCCGCTGCTGGACCTGCGCCTGTTCGCCCACCGCGTCTACCGCACGGCCGCGATCAACATCTTCTGCCTGGGCTTCGTGCTCTACTCGCCGATGATGCTCATCCCGCTGTACTTCGAGTCCGCGCGCGGTGAGAGCGCCGTGACGACCGGCCTGCTGATGTCCACGGGCGGCCTCGGCGTGGTCTCCGCCGCCTGGCTGTGCCGCATCCTGATGAAGCGGCTCGGCGGGGGCGGCACCGTGGTCGTCGGCATCTCGCTCACCATGCTGGCGACCGTGCCGCTGACCGGTCTGTCGGCCCACACGCCGTATCCGCTGCTGTGCGCCAGCCTCGCGGTCCGCGGCCTGGGCACGGGCCTGACCATCGTGCCGGCCATGACCCGGGCGTTCCAGTCGATCCGTCCGCAGTCCATCCCGGACGCCTCCTCGCAGCTCAACCTGATCCAGCGGATCGGCGGCGCCGTCGCCCTCGCCGTGGTGACGGTGATCCTGGACGCGGCGGCACGCGCGCGCCACGGCCTGGTCCCGGGCGCCTTCGCGCACTCCTTCGCCTGGCTCCTCGGCGTCTACGCCGTCACGCTGCTCCCCGCCCTGGCCCTGCTCGCGGCGGACCGCCGCGAGGCCCGTCAGAGCGCGGCCGGGGCCTGACCGGGGGGGACCGGTGCGCCTGGACGCCCGCGGTCACCGCGAGGAGGGGAGCCAGCCGTCCTGCACGGCGTGGACGCCGGCCTCGAAGCGGCTGCGGGCGTCCAGGCGTTCCATCAGCGTGGCGGCGATGCGCCGGGCCGTGCGGGGCGAGACGCCGAGGCGTTTGGCGATGGCCTCGTCGGTGTAGCCCTGGGCCAGCATCTTCAGCACCGCGCGCTCCTGCGGCGCCATGTCCTTCGCCCTGCACTTCGGGGTGCTGCCCAGCGGGAGCGCGGTGGCCCACACACCCTCGAACAGGGCGCACAGCGCCGCGACCGTCCCGGCGCCGCGCAGCACCACTCCGCCGGCCCGGGCGTCACTGGTGTCGATCGGCAGCACCGCCTGGCTCCGGTCGAAAATGATCATCCGGATCGGCAGGTCGGGGACGGTGCGGACCTGCCCGCCGTGCTGGTGCAGCCAGCTGACGTGCTCCAGCGTGGGCGCGTGGTTGCGCACGCTGTCCAGGTAGACGGTCCGCATCCGCACCCCGCGACCCAGCAGGTCGGCGTTGGGCCCCCGGCTGGCCGCCAGGTCCTCCGCCGAATGCGCGCCGCCCGGTGCGAAGGTGGTGACCTCGGTCCGTGCGGAACCGGCCAGTTCCGCGAGCCGCTCCCGGATCGCGTCCGGGCCCAGCAGCTGTTCGGAGCCATGGTCGAGGGCGCGCGGACGCAACGCCGAACACTCCGCTATCAGTTGGGCGGCCGCGGCGCGGGAGGCCTCCACGCGCATCTGCTGCGCGGTCAGTTCCGCCTGCTGGCGGGCCAGCAGCACCTCCATCGCCGTCTCCGGGCCTATCGCCCGGAACCCTATGCCCTCCCCGCCCGAAGGCTGGATCAGCGCCAGCGCGCTGAGGCGGTCCAGTCCTCTGCGTACCTCTTCCTCCGTCAGACCCAGTCGGGCCGCAAGCACCGCCACACCGTCCTGGGGATTGGTCAGCATCCCCCGGTAGATGGCTTCGGCTTCAGCATCGAGTCCCAGAACGTCCAACATGATGCAATCCCCCTGGCCAGCATCAAACTCACTGAGTTCGAAACTTAGTGCCCCTGAGCTTACTGACGTTGAACTCCTGATGCTCCCGGGATGACAGTGAGGCCGGTTCCGGCCAATCCGGCGAACGTTCAACCAACTGGGCCGCGGTGCGCGCGGCGCCTGCGCCGGGCCACCCGGAGGCGGCATATGCCTGCGTACGGCGGTGCGGGCGGGGGCGGCGGCCGGACACTCCATGCCCGGTTAACGCACTTGCCCCGACGGTCCGGCACCGGCACATCCTGGCCAATTTATGCTGTCCGACCCGGCCGCACGAGTGACTCTTTATGCCATGGCATAAACCGTCCAGCAGAAGCTGCTGCCGCGCGGAATTCCTGTACCGAAGATGAACACATGCATCTGATTCACGTGCGCCTTCAGGGCCCCGACGACACGGCGGACCGGCCGGATACGGCCGCGATCATCTCGGCGTGCGCGGAAAAAGCGGACGGACTTGAGCACGTCACCGTCCACCAGAGCCCTTCCGGGGAACTGACGCTGGGTCTCTTCATGCTCGCCGGCAGTCTCGCCGAGGCCGAGCACCATGCCCGTCGGCTCACCGCGAGGGCCGTGGCCGACCATCCCGACCTGCACGGATTCCACGTCCTGACCGCCGAGGGCGTCCTGGTGCCCGGCCCGTGGTGGGACTCCTGAGCCCCTCTGTCACCGCAGGTCACGGTGGACGGGTTAGGACACTGCATGTTCCGTCCAGCGGATCTCTGTTCCCTCCGGCCCGGGGTTCGAGCAGAGTAGAGGCATCGGCGGAAACGAGAGCAACCGCCGAACACCAGGGAAATCGACCCTGAAATCCCCTCATCATCGAAGGAGAAATTCCGTGCTGGCTACCCGTGTCTCCAGAATCGTCGCCTCCGCCCTTCTCGTCGCGGCCGGAATGACGTTGACGGTGAACTTCACGGACCACGTGCAGCACATTCCCGGAGTCGTCGAGGCCGGGCACGACACCACCACGGCCGTCGACACGACGGACGACGTCACGTGGGGAAAGTGAGACCCCGCGGATCCGGCGCCGAAGCGCCACGGACATCGGGGGGCAGAAGAAATGGAATTCCTCGTCCTGGGTTCTCTGGAGACGCGCGAGGCGGGTGAACCGATCCGCGTCCGGGGCATGCGCCAGCAGAAACTCCTGGCGTTGCTGCTCCTGAACGCCAACCGGGTGGTCCCCATGGAGGTGCTCGTGGACGAGCTGTGGGAGGACCCGCCGCCGTCGGCCCGCCCGCAGGTCCACAACGCGATCCGCGACCTGCGCCGCATCCTGTCCGCCGCCGAGGACACCAGCCTTGTCACCATGGACGTCGGCTACCGGCTCATGGTTCCCGACGACGCCGTCGACGCCCACTGCTTCGCCCAACGGGTCCGTGCCGCCAGGGCGGCCGAACGGGAGGGCCGGCTCGACGAGTCCGTCCGGCTACTGGAGTCGGCGGTGGACCTCTGGCGCGGCGACGCCTTCGCGGGCATCGCCTGCCCGGCGGTCGCCTCGGCCGCGGTGAAACTCAACGAGCAGCGACTGACCGCCCTCGAGGACCTCATGGCCCTGCGGCTGCGCAACGGCGAGACCAGCTCGCTGGTGGCCGAGTTGCACGCGCTCCTCGCCGAGTACCCCCTGCGGGACTCCCTGCGCGGCAGCCTGATGCTCGCCCTGTTCCGCAGCGGCCGGCAGGCCGACGCCCTCGCGGTCTACGACGACGGCCGGCGGTTCCTGGTGGAGGAACTCGGCCTGGAGCCGAGCCGGCATCTCAGGTCGCTGCACGCCGAGATCCTCGCCGGCTCTCCGACGGCGCACGGGCCCGGTGCGGCCGATCCCGCGGTACGCGGTACGGACACCCGGCGCGAGGAGCGCCCCGCACGCCGCTCCGCCGCGCCCGCCTCCGGCAGGCAACGGAACTACCTGCCCCACGACCTCACCGACTTCACCGGCCGCTCCGCCGAACTGGACTCCCTGCTGGACGCGGACGGACAGGAGCACGGCGGGTCCCCGCTGATGATCGCGGTCGACGGTATGGGCGGGGTGGGCAAGACCACCCTCGCCGTCCACTTCGCCCACCGCGTCACGGACCGCTACCCGGACGGGCAGTACTTCATCGGCCTGCACGGCTTCAGCGCACACCGGCCGCCGCTGCCCCCCGAGCAGGCCCTCGCCACCCTTCTCCAGGCGAGCGGAGTACCCCCCGCCGAGATCCCGGCCAGCCTGGAGGAGCGCAGCGCCCTGTGGCGGTCGCGGCTGGCGGGCGAGCGGTGCCTGGTGGTGCTGGACGACGCGGCGGACACCGCGCAGGTGACGCCCCTGCTGCCGGGCACCGGCGGCGCGCTGGTGCTGGTGACCAGCCGCCGCAAACTCGCCGCGCTGGACGGCGCGTTGCCGCTGTGGCTGGACGTGCTGCCGCACGCGGACGCCGCGGCGCTGTTCACCCGGATCGTCGGCGAACGGCGCGCCGCCCGTGAGCCCGCGCAGGTCGACCGGGCCGTCGAGCTGTGCGGCCATCTGCCGCTGGCCATCCGTATCGCCGCCGCCCGGCTGCGCGGCAGGCCCGCGTGCGCGATCGCGGACCTCGTCGACCGGCTCGCGAACACCGCCCAGCGGGCCCACTGCCTGCAGACCGCCGAACGCGACCTGATGTCCATGCTGCGCACGTCCTACCAGCATCTGAACCCGTCACAGCGGCAGTTCAGCCGGCTCATCAGCCGGCACCCGTCCGCGTCGTACGACGTCGACCACGCGGCCGCGGTCACCGGGCTGCCGGCCGGCGACGTGGAGCGCCACTTCGACGCGCTGATCGAGAACAACCTCATCCGGGAGGACAGTCCTGCCCGGTTCACCTTCCACCACCTGATCCGGGACTGCACGCTGGACGCATAGAAGTCCCCTGCCGTGGCTCCTGCCGGACAGGTCCGGCCCGTCAGGTCAACGCGCCTCGCCCGGACACCGGCGTATGTCTTTGCTCCGGCTGCGTCACAAACACTCCCTTCCTGTCACACATGTCGCACCTACGCGGGCTCCGGGTCACATCAGGTCAACAGCCGCTGTCCCGTGGTCACGCCGTGTCGTTCACCGGGCACACGCATGGTGATCGCCAGTGCAGCGCCCGGCTCCCCCGACGGCCGCCCCCCGGCCGCCGCCGCGGCGCGCGCAGGGAGGCAACTCATGACCGACCGAAGGCTCTGGTCCTACAAGGAGATCGCGGCGCACATCCGGGTGCAGCCCGACACCGTACGGTCCTACCGCAAGCACGGCCTGCTGCCCCCGCCCGACCATGTGGAGGGCGGCAAGCCCTACTGGTACGCCGACACCGTCCGCGCCTGGGTCGCCACCCGACCGGGCAACCGGGGCCGAAGAGTGGACTGACCCACCGGCCCGACCTGGGGGGGACGGCCTCGCGCCGGGAACGGCCCGCCTGCAGTCAGCTCCACGGTTCGATGACCGTGACCCCCGCTCCCGGTGCCGTACCCATGGCCGCGAGGGCCGCCGGGGCCGCGTCGAGCGTGATGGTCCGCGTCACCAGCAGGTCGGGGCGCAGCACCCCGGACCCGACCAGCTCCAGCATCCCGGGGTAGGCGTGTGCGGCCATGCCGTGGCTGCCGAGCAGTTCCAGCTCCAGGGCGATGGCGCGGGCCAGCGGGACGGGGGTGGTGCCGTCCGGTGAGGGCAGCAGGCCCACCTGGACGTGCCGGCCGCGGCGGCGCAGGGAGTCGACGGAGGCCGCGCAGGTGGCGGGCGAGCCGAGGGCGTCGAGGGAGAGATGGGCGCCGCCGCCGGTCAGCTCCCGGACGGCCGCCGCCGTACCGGGCACACCGGTCGCGTCCACGCACTCGGCCGCGCCGAACTTCCGCGCCAGGTCCAGCGCCTGGGGCGACACGTCGACGGCGACCACCCGCGCACCCGAGGCCGCCGCGATCATCACGGCCGACAGCCCCACCCCGCCGCAGCCGTGCACCGCGACCCACTCCCCCGCCGCCGCCCGGCCCTGCTGCACCACCGCGCGGAAGGCGGTGGCGAAGCGGCAGCCGAGGGCGGCGGCCGTGGTGTACGCCATCCCGTCCGGGAGCGCGACCAGGTTCACGTCGGCGTGGTCGAGGGCCACGTACTGGGCGAAGGAGCCCCAGTGGTGGAAGCCGGGCTGGGTCTGGCGCTCGCACACCTGCTGGTCGCCGGCCGCACAGGAGGGACAGCTGCCGCAGGCGCAGACGAACGGCACGGTGACCCGGTCACCGGGGCGCCAGCCGGTCACCCGGGAGCCCACCGCCTCGACGACTCCGGCGAGTTCGTGCCCCGGCACGTGCGGCAGTGCGATGTCCGGATCGTGCCCGATCCAGCCGTGCCAGTCACTGCGGCACAGCCCGGTCGCCTCGACCCGGACCACGGCCCCGTGCTCGGCGGGCTCCGGGTCGGGCACCTCCCGCACCTCGGCCGGCTCCCCGTACTGCTCGAACACCACGGCTCTCATGGGCCCCAGCCTTCCACGGAAGCCGCCGGGCTCACACCCCCGCCGCCTCCGCCTCCTTCTCCTTCTCCTTCTCCTTCGCCGGTACGACCGACTCGCCCTCGCTCAGCCCGAACCGCTGGTGGAAGCGCCGCAGCGGCGCCGGAGCCCACCACGTCGCGCGTCCCGTGAGCCGCATGATCGCCGGGACCAGCAGGCTGCGCACGACCATCGCGTCCATCAGCACCGCGAGCGCGATCCCGAGGCCCAGCATCTTGGTGTTGGTCACCCGGGAGGTGCCGATGGCCACCATCACCACCGCGAGGATGACCGCCGCCGCGGTGATCAGCCCGCCGGTGCGCTGGAGCCCGTGGCGGACGGCCTCGCGGTGGTCGCCGGTGCGGTCGTACTCCTCCTTGATGCGGGAGAGCAGGAACACGCCGTAGTCCATGGAGAGGCCGAAGGCCACGCAGAACATCAGGACGGGCAGGGTGGTCTCGATCGAGCCGGGGCTGGTGAAGCCGAGCGCGCCGGACAGATGGCCGTCCTGGAACACCCAGACCACCGCGCCGAACATCGCCGTCAGGCTGAGCGCGTTGAGCACCACGGCCTGCAGGGGTATCAGCACGCTGCCGGTGAGCAGGAAGACCAGCAGAAGGGTGACGACCGCGATGAACGCCCCCGCCCAGGGCAGGCGTTCGCCGATCGCGTGCTTGGAGTCGACCAGGACGGCGGCCGTGCCGGTCACCTTGGTGTCGAAGGGGGCCTTCAGCGAGCGCAGGTCACCGACCAGGCGCTGGGCGCCGGTGCCGACGGCCTCGCCCTTCGGCTGCACCGTGAAGTACGCCGTGTCGCCCTTCACCAGCGGACCGTCGACGCGGACCACCTCGGACAGGGCGGCCACCTGCAGCTTGTAGGCGGCGTACTGGTTCTCGGTGGCCCTGCCCTCGGCGAGGACCTCCAGGCCGCCGCCGGGGGTGCCCGGGAAGCCGTCCCTGAGGTGCTGCTGCACCACGTGCGACTCGGCGCCCGAGGGCAGCTGGCGGTCGTCGGCGGTGCCGAACTTCACGCCCAGGAAGGGCAGTCCGAGGAGCACCAGCAGGGCGGTGGTGCCGAGCGCGAAGAGCGGGGCGCGGCGCATCACCAGCGTGGCAGCCCTGCCCCAGGCCGTGCCCTCGGCGCCGGAGGGCTTCGGGTCGCGGCGGAAGAGGCGGCGCAGGTCGAGGGAGTTGACCCGGTGGCCGAGGAGGATCAGGGCCGCCGGAAGCAGGATCAGGGCGGCCGCGGCGGCGAGCAGGACCACGGCGATGCCGGCGTAGGCGAAGGACCGCAGGAAGTACTGCGGGAAGACCATCATGGCGGCCAGGGAGACCGCGACGGTGAGGGCGGAGAACAGGACCGTGCGGCCGGCCGTGCGCAGTGTCGTGCCGACGGCCGTCAACGGGTCGGCGCCGGTGGACAGTTCCTCGCGGTAGCGGCGGACGATGAAGAGCGCGTAGTCGATGGCCAGGCCCAGTCCGAGGGCCGTGGTGAGGTTCAGCGCGAAGACGGAGACGTCGGTGAAGCTCGTCAGGCCGCGCAGCACCGCGTTCGTGCCGAGGATGGCGACGATGCCGACGCCCAGCGGCAGCATGGCCGCGATCGCGCTGCCGAAGACCATCACCAGCAGGACCAGTGTGATCGGCAGGGCGATCATCTCGGCGCGGGTGAGGTCCTCCTTGATGATCGTCTGCATCTCGTGCCGGACCGCGACGATGCCGCCGACCTTCACCCGGACCGGGCCGTGCGTGCCCCGGTAGTGGGGCGCTATGCGGTCCAGGGTCTTGCCCATCGCGTTCTCGTCGCCGGTGATGCGGGCGGCGATCAGCGCCTCGTGGCCGTCCTCGGCGCGCAGGGCCGGCGCTCTCGAGGAATCGGCCTGCCAGTAGGAGCCGACACCGGTCACACCCCGCTCCGTGGCCAGCCGCCGGGCCAGGTCGCGGGCCTCGGCGGCGACCGCCGGGTCGTCGACGGAGGCGCGGCCGGAGTCCACCAGGAGCAGCAGATTGGGCTGGGAGCCGGGGAACTCGCGCTCCAGCGCCTTGGTCGCGTACGTCGACTCGGCGGCCGGATCCTCCCAGCCGCCGCTGCCCAGACGGTCCGCGACCCCGCTGCCGGCCAGCACGGCGAGCGCCGTGAGCACCAGGGCCACCAGCAGCGACAGGCGCGGGCGGGCGGTGACCAATCGCGTCCAGCCGCCGGGCCGCGGCGGTCCGCCCCCCGTGCGTGCCGCCTCGTTGACTTCGGTCATCGTGCGGTGTCCCCTTCACCGTGACCCATGTCTGTACAGGCAGGCAGCATGGATCGGTCATTGCCATAAACTGGCAAACACGAGAGATCGCTCGCGTTTCCCTAGAATGCGAGCGACCGCTCGCGTTTGTCAATCGCCTTCGAAGGGCTGGGGATAAAGCGTGTCCGACACCTCGGAGAAGGAGCGGCCGGAGAGGGAGCGACCGGAGAAGGAGCAGCCGGAGAAGGAGCAGCCGCGCCGCCGCCAGGCGCGCGGCGAACGCCGTATCGCACAGCTCCTCGCGGCCGCCGCCCAGGTCTTCTGCACCACCGGCTACACCGCGGCCAGCACCAACGCCATCGCCCGCGAAGCAGGCGTCTCGCCGGGCACGCTCTACCAGTTCTTCCCGAACAAGGAAGCGATCGCGATCGAGCTGGGCGACCGGCTCATGCACGAGATGCGGGAGACCTACGGCGAGGCACTGGCCCCCGTGGACCCCGCCACTCCGCTGGAGGAGGCCATCGGCGCGGCCGTGGACCGGTTCATGGCCTTCAACACCGAGCACCCGGTCTTCTTCGCACTGATGCACGGCCCGGACATCCCGGGCGGGATCGCCGAGGCGCACGACCAGCTGCACACCACCCTGATCGACCGGATCGAGGACCTGCTCGCCTCCCTCCTGCCCGAGACCTCCCCGGCCGACGTCACGCGCACGGCCCACGTCTGTCTCGGCATCTACAAGGCCGGCCTGGAGCTGGTCCTCGCCCACGAGGGCGCCGAGCGGACCGCCTACGTCCGGGAGGTCAAGGACGTCCTGGTCCGCTACCTCGAACCCCTGGTGGGCGACCGGCTCGGCCGCACGTGACCCCACGGCGGTCCCCGGACTGCAGCACGGGGTGCATCTGCCTAGAGTGCGGATAGATCGCCCAGCAGGAGCCCTAGGGGACCACGTGACCCACTCTCCGCCGCCCGGCATGCCACGCGCCCGCATTCCCGGCCCCCAGCAGCCTCCGCCGCCGTACCCGCGCATCGGCGCCGGCCTGTGGAAGCGCTGCCTGGGCGGCGGGCTCGCCCTGTGGGGGCTGACCGCACTGGTGGCGTACGCGACGCAGAGCACCACGCCGCTGCCGACCCTCATCCTGCTCGGCGGCTTCCTGGTCCCCGTCGTCTTCGTGCTGTGGGCCTACGAGCGGCACGGCCGGGACCTGGGCGTCAGCGCGATCCTCGGCTGCTTCCTGGCCGGCGGCACGCTCGGCGTGCTCGGCGCCTCGGTGACGCGGTCCCATCTCCTGCACCCCTCACTCGGACTGTTCACCGGCGCCGGCCTGATCGAGGAGGCGGCCAAGCTGGGCGCGCTGGTGTTCACGCTGCGCCGGCAGCCGGGCATCCGCGGGATGCGGGCCGGGCTGGTGCTCGGCGCGGCCGTCGGCTTCGGCTTCGCCGCCCTGGAGAGCTGCGGCTACGCCTTCCACGCGGCCGCCTCCGCCGACGGCATCGGCTTCAGGACGCTCCTGGAGACGGAGTTCCTGCGCGGGGTGCTCGCGCCTTTCGGCCAGGGTCTGTGGACGGCGATCGCGGGCGGCGTGCTGCTCGCCCGCCGCCGCCCGAACGGGCACTTCCGGCTCGCCACGCCGGTCGTCGGCACCTGTCTGGCCGTCTCGGTGCTGCACGCTCTGTGGGACGCCACGCACGGCATCGCGATCTGGCTGGCCACCCGGCTCTCGGGCACCGGCCTGGCCCCGGAGCTGTTCGCACAGGGGCACCTCCCGCAGCCCGGCGCCGCACAGGAGCACCTGTTCACGCTCTTCTCGGACGGCGGCCTGGTGCTCGTCGCCGTGGCCGGCGTTGCCTGGGTCCGGTCGCTGGCACACCGGGACCCCTCTTGGTGAAATACCCCCTAGGGGTATAGCCTGGCGACTATGGGGTTCCATCGTTGGCCCCATCGGCCCCACACGCCGACACGCCTCGACGAGGAGTACGACATGACCGCCCAGACCGACACCGCGGGCTCCGTCACCACCGTGTACAAGGTGACCGGCATGAGCTGTGGCCACTGCGAGGGATCCGTCTCCGGTGAGATCTCCCAGATTCCCGGCGTCAGCTCGGTCAAGGCCGTCGCGTCGACCGGCGAGGTGACCGTCGTCTCCCAGGCTCCGCTGGACGACGAGGCCGTCCGCGACGCCGTCGACGAGGCCGGCTTCGAGCTGGCCGGCAAGGCCTGAGAGCAGGACCAGAGCGACCGGGCCCGCCCCAGGGCGCGGGCCCCGCATCCGTTCCCCGAGCGGGCCGTGCCGACCAGCTGATACTGGATCCGCACGGTCCGGTCCGATGTCTGGAGTCCGGACATGACCAGCACCACCGCAGAGACCGCGGGCGCGATAGGCAGCCCCGCCGAGGTCGAACTACTCATCGGCGGGATGACCTGCGCCTCCTGCGCAGCCCGGGTGGAGAAGAAGCTCAACCGCATGGACGGGGTGAGCGCCACCGTGAACTACGCGACGGAGAAGGCGAAGGTGAGCTTCGCCGAGGGCGTCCAGGTCGCCGACCTGATCGCGACCGTCGTGAGGACCGGCTACACGGCCGAGGAGCCCCCGCCGCCGGAGCCCGAACCCGCGGCCGGGACCGAGGACACGTACGAGCAGGACCCCGAACTCGCCGCCCTCCGGCACCGCCTGCTCGTCTCCGCGCTGCTCGCCGCCCCCGTCGTCCTGCTCGCCATGATCCCCGCGCTGCAGTTCGACAACTGGCAGTGGCTCTCGCTCACGCTCGCCGCGCCGGTGGTCGCCTGGGGCGGCCTGCCCTTCCACCGGGCCGCCTGGACCAACGCCCGGCACGGCGCCGCCACCATGGACACGCTGGTCTCGGTCGGCACGCTGGCCGCGTTCGGCTGGTCGCTGTGGGCGCTGTTCTTCGGCGACGCGGGCATGCCGGGCATGCACGACGAGTTCCGGTTCACCGTCTCGCGCATGGACGGCGCCTCCACCGTCTACCTCGAAGTCGCTGCCGGAGTCGTCGCGCTGATCCTGCTCGGCCGCTATCTGGAGGCCCGCTCCAAGCGCCGCGCGGGCGCGGCACTGCGCGCACTGATGGAGCTGGGCGCGAAGGAGGTCTCCGTACTGCGGGACGGACGCGAGGTGCGGGTGCCGGTGGCCGCGCTGGCCGTGGGCGACCGGTTCGTCGTGCGGCCCGGTGAGAAGGTCGCCACCGACGGCACGGTGGTCGAGGGCGTCTCCGCGGTGGACGCGGCCATGCTGACCGGCGAGTCGGTGCCGGTGGACGTCGGACCCGGCGACCAGGTCACCGGCGCCACGGTCAACGCGGGCGGCCGACTGGTGGTCGAGGCGGCCCGGGTCGGCGCGGACACCCAGCTGGCCCGGATGGCGAAGCTGGTGGAGGACGCGCAGAACGGCAAGGCCGAGGTACAGCGGCTCGCCGACCGTGTCTCCGCCGTGTTCGTCCCCGTGGTCATGCTCATCGCGCTCGGCACCTTCGGCGTATGGCTGGGCGTCACCGGGGACAGCGTCGCCGCGTTCACGGCCGCCGTCGCCGTGCTGATCATCGCGTGCCCCTGCGCGCTCGGCCTCGCCACGCCCACCGCGCTGATGGTCGGCACCGGCCGGGGCGCCCAGCTCGGCATCCTCATCAAGGGTCCCGAGGTGCTGGAGTCCACACGCCGCGTCGACACCGTCGTCCTGGACAAGACCGGCACCGTCACCACCGGCCGGATGACACTCCACGAGGTGTACGCCGCCGACGGCGAGGACGAACGGGAGGTGCTGCGGCTCGCCGGCGCCCTGGAGCACGCCTCCGAGCACCCCGTCGCCCGGGCGATCGCCGCCGGCGCCGAGAAGCTCACCGGCCGGCTCCCCGGGATCGAGCACTTCGAGAACGTCCCCGGGCGGGGCGTACGCGGGCGCGTGGAAGGCCGCGAGGTGGCCGCGGGGCGGCTGTACGACGTGCTCCCGCAGGAGTTGGCCCGGGCCGCCCGCCAGGCCGAGCAGGAGGGACGTACGGCCGTCACGGTCGGCTGGGACGGCCGGGCCCGCGGGATCCTCGCCGTCGCCGACGCGGTCAAGGCGTCCAGCGCCGAGGCGATACGCGAACTGCGCGCGCTCGGGCTCACACCGGTGCTGCTCACCGGTGACAACCGGACGGTCGCCGAGGCGGTCGCGCGGACCGTCGGCATCGACGAGGTGATCGCCGAGGTGCTTCCCGAGGAGAAGGTGGACGTCGTACGACGGCTGCAGGGCGAGGGGCGCGCCGTGGCGATGGTCGGCGACGGCGTCAACGACGCCGCCGCACTCGCCACCGCCGACCTGGGGCTCGCCCTGGGCACCGGCACGGACGCGGCGATCGAGGCCGGCGATCTGACGCTGGTGCGCGGTGACCTCCGGGTGGCCGCGGACGCGATCCGGCTCTCCCGGCGCACCCTCGCCACCATCAAGGGCAACCTGGTGTGGGCCTTCGGCTACAACGTGGCCGCGCTGCCGCTGGCCGCCGCGGGCCTGCTGAACCCCATGATCGCGGGCGCCGCGATGGCCTTCTCCTCGGTGTTCGTGGTGACCAACAGTCTGCGCCTGCGTAGTTTCCGCTGAAGTGCCCAGGGGTTACCGCGGGTTAGCCCCAGCAGAAGTAAGAGTCCCTCTAGAGTCGGGCGCGAGCCTCACATAAGCTCTTCACAAGGCTCGCGCATCATCCTTACGCTTGGGCCTCGATCGCCGTATCGGGGCTCTTGCGCACCTAAGGGACATATGCAAGAGACGCAGATCACAGTGATGCGAACGTAACCATCGAAGGGGTTCGAAGGTCTAAGTTGGCGATGTCAGTCCAGCGTCTTGGGGGGCGCTGACTGGCATCTGGGGATGTCTTGGGGGACTTCCTCAGAGATGCGTTGCCGGGGCACGTACACCGGGGAGCTTTGAGCGGCCCTCCCAGCGTGCGTTGTCCCGGCAGACCGCACCGCATCACTGGAGTACGACGGGTTTTGCTCGTTGTGCTCAGACAGCGATTCAGGCGCTGTCCTCTCCGAGCGCCCGGCCGGATCCCGTGGGGGGAATCCGTACCGGGACATGGGAAGGCGCCCTGGTCGTCGGCCCGTGGGGGGACTGGCGACTCAGGGCGCCTTCTGCTGTGCGCCTCGGCCACTGATTCAGGGCCCGCCGAACCGGCAGGCCCTGGCACTCAGCGTGTTCCGCACTCCTCGACCGGAACGAAGTCCCGCTCCACCACACCGGCGGCCGTGCTGCCCCGGAAGACAACCCCCGGACCCCCGGCCAAAGGCCCGGAGCCACCGCACTCCCAGACCGACAGACCCCGGCAGGCGTCCGCCGCAGGAGACCGCCCCAGTGACGGGGCACCAGGAAATCGGCGCCCCTCACCGGCAGGTGTCAGCGCTCCTCGACCGGAACGAAGTCCCGCTCCACCACACCGGTGTAGATCTGGCGCGGGCGGCCGATGCGGGAGCCGGGCTCCTTGATCATCTCGGTCCACTGGGCGATCCAGCCCGGGAGCCGGCCGAGGGCGAACAGGACCGTGAACATCTCGGTCGGGAAGCCCATGGCGCGGTAGATCAGGCCGGTGTAGAAGTCGACGTTCGGGTAGAGGTTGCGCGAGACGAAGTAGTCGTCGGAGAGCGCGTGCTCCTCCAGCTTGAGCGCGATGTCCAGCAGGTCGTCGGACTTGCCGAGGGCGGAGAGGACGTCGTGCGCGGCGGCCTTGATGATCTTGGCGCGCGGGTCGAAGCTCTTGTAGACCCGGTGGCCGAAGCCCATCAGGCGGACGCCGTCCTCCTTGTTCTTCACCTTGCGGATGAAGGCGTCGACATCGCCGCCGTTCTCCTGGATGCCCTCCAGCATCTCCAGGACGGACTGGTTGGCGCCGCCGTGCAGCGGGCCCCACAGGGCGGAGATGCCGGCCGAGATCGACGCGAACATGTTGGCCTGGGACGAGCCGACCAGGCGGACCGTCGAGGTCGAACAGTTCTGCTCGTGGTCCGCGTGCAGGATCAGCAGCTTGTCGAGCGCGGAGACGACGACCGGGTCCAGCTCGTACTCGTCGGCCGGCACCGAGAACGTCATGCGCAGGAAGTTCTCGACGTAGCCGAGGTCGTTGCGCGGGTAGACGAACGGGTGACCGATCGACTTCTTGTACGCGTACGCCGCGATCGTCGGGAGCTTCGCGAGCAGGCGGATGGTGGAGAGGTTGCGCTGCTTCTCGTCGAACGGGTTGTGGCTGTCCTGGTAGAAGGTGGACAGCGCCGAGACGACCGAGGACAGCATGGCCATCGGGTGGGCGTCGCGCGGGAAGCCCTTGTAGAAGTTCTTGACGTCCTCGTGCAGCAGGGTGTGCCGCGTGATGTCGTTCTTGAACGTGGTCAGCTCGTCGACGGTCGGCAGCTCACCGTTGATCAGCAGGTACGCCACCTCGAGGAAGGTGGAGCGCTCCGCCAGCTGCTCGATGGGGTAACCGCGGTAGCGGAGGATGCCCGCCTCGCCGTCGAGGTAGGTGACAGAGGATTTATAGGCGGCCGTGTTGCCGTAACCGCTGTCCAGAGTCACCAGACCGGTCTGGGCGCGGAGCTTCCCGATGTCGAAGCCCGTGTCACCGACGGTGCTGTCGACCACCGGGTAGGTGTACTCGCCGTCGCCGTACCGCAGTACTACAGAGTTGTCGCTCACGTCTTCCCTCACCCGACGTAGTGCCTCATCTTCGAGGTGCCCTGACTGTCTCTACCATCCCCCATTTGGCTCAGGAGAGTGCACTCGGGGTCGACCATTGGGCCTATTGGCGGCACTCAGTGCCGCCAACCTGCTCATCCTGCCCCCTCCGACCGGCATCTGGAAGTGCTCTGTGACCTTTGCGACTCGTTTGATCGATCATTTTTTGTGATGCAGGTCGCCGTCCCCTGGTCAGGGGCGGTCAGGAGCCGCGCAGTCTGAAGTCCAGTGCCGTACCGCGCCGCCCCGCCGACACCGTGCGCACCGCCTGTCCGATCGCCTTGCGTGAACCGACGAGGACGACCAGACGTTTGGCCCGTGTCACCGCCGTGTACAGCAGGTTCCGCTGGAGCATCATCCATGCACCGGTGGTGACGGGGATCACCACGGCGGGATATTCACTGCCCTGCGAACGGTGGATCGTCACCGCGTACGCGTGCGCCAGTTCGTCCAGTTCATCGAATTCGTACGGAACCTCCTCGTCCTCGTCCGTCAGCACCGTCAGACGCTGGTCGACCGGATCGAGCGAGGTGACAACGCCCACGGTGCCGTTGAAGACGCCGTTCTTGCCCTTCTCGTAATTGTTGCGGATCTGGGTGACCTTGTCGCCGACGCGGAAGACGCGGCCGCCGAACCGCTTCTCCGGCAGGTCGGGCCGGCCGGGCGTGATGGCCTGCTGGAGCAGGCCGTTGAGGGCGCCTGCGCCGGCCGGGCCGCGGTGCATGGGTGCGAGCACCTGCACGTCCCGGCGCGGGTCGAGCCCGAACTTGGCCGGAATCCGACGGGCGGCCACGTCCACGGTGAGCCGGCCGGCCTCCTCGGTGTCGTCCTCCACGAAGAGGAAGAAGTCCTTCATGCCGTCGGTGAGCGGATGCTGCCCGGCGTTGATCCGGTGCGCGTTGGCGACCACACCGGACTGCTGGGCCTGCCGGAAGACCCGGGTGAGCCGCACGGCCGGGATCGGGCCGCCCTCGGCCAGCAGGTCGCGCAGCACCTCCCCCGCGCCGACGCTGGGCAGCTGGTCCACGTCCCCCACGAAGAGCAGGTGGGCCCCCGGCGGCACCGCCTTCACCAGCTTGTTGGCGAGCAGCAGGTCCAGCATGGACGCCTCGTCCACGACCACCAGGTCGGCGTCCAGCGGGCGGTCCCGGTCGTAGGCCGCGTCGCCGCCGGGCTTCAGCTCCAGGAGCCGGTGGACCGTGGAGGCCTCGGCGCCCGTCAGCTCGGCGAGCCGCTTGGCGGCGCGCCCGGTGGGGGCGGCGAGCAGCACCTTGGCGCGCCGGGCGCGGGCCAGCTCCACGATCGAGCGGACCGTGAAGGACTTGCCGCAGCCGGGTCCCCCGGTGAGCACGGCGACCTTCTCGGTCAGCGCGAGTCTGACCGCCGCCTCCTGCTCGGGGGCGAGGTCGGCACCGGTGCGGGATCTCAGCCAGCCGAGCGCCTTGTCCCAGTTCACGTCCCGGAACGCCGGCATCCGGTCCTCCTCCGTGCGCAGCAGGCGCAGCAGCTGGGCGGAGAGGGCGAGTTCGGCGCGGTGGAAGGGCACGAGGTAGACGGCGGTGACGGGCTCCGCATCGCCGTCGGGCCCGGGCACCTTCTCGCGTACGACCCCGGGATCCTCGCCGTCCTCCGGTGTCCGGGCCAGCTCGGCGAGGCACTCGATGACCAGTCCGGTGTCGACCTGGAGCAGCTTGACCGCGTCCGCGATCAGCCGCTCCTCCGGCAGGAAGCAATGGCCCTGGTCGGCGGACTGCGAGAGCGCGTACTGGAGGCCCGCCTTCACGCGCTCCGGGCTGTCGTGCGGGATGCCGACGGACTGGGCGATCTTGTCGGCGGTGAGGAAGCCGATGCCCCAGACGTCGGCGGCCAGCCGGTAGGGGTGGTTCCTGACGACGGAGACCGACGCGTCCCCGTACTTCTTGTAGATCCGCACGGCGATGGAGGTCGACACCTCGACGGTCTGGAGGAAGAGCATGACCTCCTTGATCGCCTTCTGCTCCTCCCAGGCGTCGGCGATCTTCCTGGTGCGCTTGGGGCCGAGGCCCGGGACCTCGACGAGCCGCTTGGGCTCCTCCTCGATGATCTTGAGGGTGTCCAGGCCGAAGTGCTGGGTGATGCGGTCGGCGAAGACCGGGCCGATGCCCTTGACCAGCCCGGATCCCAGGTAGCGGCGGATGCCCTGGACGGTGGCCGGCAGGACCGTCGTGTAGTTCTCGACCAGGAACTGCTTGCCGTACTGCGGATGCGAGCCCCAGCGGCCCTCCATCCGCAGGGACTCGCCGACCTGGGCCCCGAGCAGCGCGCCGACCACCGTCAGGAGGTCGCCGGCGCCTCTGCCGGTGTCGACCCGGGCGACCGTGTAGCCGTTCTCCTCGTTGGCGTACGTGATGCGCTCCAGCACGCCTTCGAGCACGGCGAGCCGCCGTTCGCCCGTGGAGTTCCCCGCCTGTTGAGCCATGATCCGACGGTACCGGCGGGGTCTGACATCACGATCCGGTCTCAGCAAGTCGTTGAGGGCTTGATTAACAGCCGTGTAATCGATTCCAATCCTCCGTACATGGTGATGTAAACGATTCCACGAGGAGGTGGAGCGGCGCATGGCGAGCATCAAGGACGTCGCCGCCGCGGCGGGCGTCTCCGTCGCCACGGTCTCGCGCGTCCTGAACGAGCACCCGTCGGTCAGCGCGGACGCACGCGCACGCGTACTGGCCGCCGTCGAGGCGCTGGGCTACCGCCCGAACGCCGTCGCCCGTTCCCTGCGCACCGACCAGACCCACACGCTCGGCCTGGTCATCAGCGACGTACTCAACCCGTACTTCACCGAGCTGGCCCGCTCCGTCGAGGAAGAAGCCCGCGCCCTCGGCTACAGCGTGATCATCGGCAACGCCGACGAGCGGCCGGACCTCCAGGACCACCACGTACGGACCCTGCTGGACCGCCGCATCGACGGTCTCCTCGTCTCCCCCACCGACGGCGGCTCCCCGCTGATGCTGGACGCCGCGCGCGCGGGGACGCCGATGGTGTTCGTGGACCGGTGGATCCCGGGGGTCGAGGTGCCGGTCGTACGGGCCGACGGGCGCGAGGCCGTACGGGATCTCGTCGCGCATCTCCACGGCCTCGGGCACCGGCGCCTCGCGATCATCGCGGGGCCGGCGGCGACCACGACCGGCAGCGAGCGCGTCGAGGCCTTCCGGGAGGCGATGGCCGAGTACGGGCTTCCCCTCCCGGACGCCCACATCGGCCAGGGCGACTTCCAGGCCGAGAGCGGACGGCGGGTCACCGAGGGCTTCCTCGACCTGCCCGAGCCGCCCGAGGTCGTCTTCGCCGCGGACAACCTGATGGCACTCGGTGCCCTGGACGCGATCCGCGCGCGCGGGCTGCGCGTCCCGGACGACATCGCGCTGGCCGCGTTCGACGACATCCCGTGGTTCGTGCACACCGATCCGCCGATCACCGCGATCGCCCAGCCCACGGGCGAGCTGGGCCGGGCCGCCGTACGGGCCCTGGTGGACCGCATCGAGGGACGGGACGTCCCCTCGTCCGTCACCTTCGCCGCCCGTCTCGTCGTACGCCGCTCGTGCGGCGAGCCGGCTCCTCAGGAGCCGTCCCCCTCCCCCGTGCAAAGGAGCGCGTCGTGAGCGACCCGGACGAGTTGCTGCGCATCGAGGGCATCCGGAAGACCTTCCCGGGCGTGGTGGCGCTGGACGGCGTCGACTTCGACCTGCGCCGCGGCGAGGTGCATGTGCTGCTCGGTGAGAACGGCGCGGGCAAGAGCACGCTCATCAAGATGCTCTCCGGTGCCTACACGCCCGACGCCGGGCGGATCCTGGCCGGCGGCGAGGAGGTGCGCATCCACGGCGCGCCGGACTCCGAGCGCCTCGGGATCGCCACCATCTACCAGGAGTTCAACCTCGTACCCGACCTGACGGTCGCCGAGAACATCTTCCTGGGCCGCCAGCCGCGCCGGTTCGGGATGATCGACAGGAAGCGGATGGAGGCCGAGGCGGACGTCCTGCTCGCGCGCGTGGGCGTGGACGTGTCGCCACGCGCGCGTGTCCGTGAACTCGGCATCGCACGCCTGCAGATGGTCGAGATCGCCAAGGCGCTCAGCCTGGACGCGCGCGTGCTGATCATGGACGAGCCGACCGCCGTGCTCACCTCGGAGGAGGTCGAGAAGCTCTTCTCGATCGTGCGCGCGCTGCGCGAGGACGGCGTCGGGATCGTCTTCATCACCCACCACCTGGAGGAGATCGCCGCCCTCGGCGACCGGGTCACCGTCATCCGGGACGGCAAGAGCGTCGGGCAGGTCCCCGCGGCCACGCCCGAGGACGAACTCGTCCGGCTCATGGTGGGCCGTTCCATCGAGCAGCAGTACCCGCGGGAACGGGCCGAGCGGGGCGCCGCGCTGCTGTCCGTCGAGGGTCTCACCCGCGACGGTGTCTTCCACGACGTCGGCTTCGAGGTGCACGCCGGCGAGGTCGTCGGCATCGCGGGACTCGTCGGGGCGGGCCGTACCGAGGTCGTACGGGCCGTGTTCGGCGCGGACCCGTACGACGAGGGGGCCGTGCGGGTCTCGGGCACCGAGCTGAGGCGCCACGACGTGAACGCGGCCATGGCGGCCGGGATCGGGCTCGTGCCCGAGGACCGCAAGGGCCAGGGGCTGCTGCTGGACGCCTCCGTCGAGGAGAACCTGGGTCTGGTGACCATGCGGGCGGCGACCCGGGCCGGGCTGGTGGACCGCCGGGCGCAGCACACGGCGGCCGAGCGGATCGCGGGGCGGCTGGGCGTGCGGATGGCCGGGCTCGGCCAGCACGTGCGGACCCTGTCCGGCGGCAACCAGCAGAAGGTCGTCATCGGCAAGTGGCTGCTGGCCGACACCAAGGTGCTGATCCTCGACGAGCCGACGCGCGGCATCGACGTCGGCGCCAAGGTCGAGATCTACCAGCTGATCAACGAACTGACGGCCGCCGGCGCCGCCGTCCTGATGATCTCCAGCGACCTGCCCGAGGTGCTCGGCATGAGCGACCGGGTGCTGGTGATGGCCCAGGGCCGGATCGCGGGCGAACTCTCCGCCGACGAGGCCACGCAGGACGCGGTGATGTCCCTCGCCGTGAGCACCCCTACTACCGAACTGGAGGCTCCCCGTGGCCGCTGACACGCTCAAGAGCACGACGGGCGCGGGTGGCGCCCCGGGCGGCCTGCGCCGCCTCCTGCTCGACAACGGCGCGCTGACCGCGCTGATCGTCCTGGTCGTCGCCCTGTCGGCGCTGTCCGGTGACTTCCTGACGGCGGACAACCTGCTCAACGTCGGCGTCCAGGCGGCCGTGACGGCGATCCTGGCCTTCGGTGTGACCTTCGTGATCGTCTCGGCGGGCATCGACCTGTCGGTCGGCTCGGTGGCCGCGCTGTCGGCGACCGTGCTGGCCTGGAGCGCCACGCAGCACGGCGTGCCGGTCGCGCTCGCGGTCGTCCTGGCCGTCGCCACGGGCATCGCCGCGGGCCTGGTGAACGGTTTCCTCATCGCCTACGGCAAGCTGCCGCCGTTCATCGCGACGCTCGCCATGCTGTCGGTGGCGCGCGGACTGTCGCTGGTGATCTCCGGGGGCATCCCCATCCCCTTCCCGGACTCGGTCTCCCACCTCGGGGACACCCTCGGGGACTGGCTGCCGGTGCCGGTGCTGGTCATGGTCGTGATGGGTCTGATCGCCGCGCTCGTGCTCGGCCGGACCTACATCGGCCGGTCGATGTACGCGATCGGCGGCAACGAGGAGGCCGCCCGCCTCTCGGGCCTGCGCGTCAAGAAGCAGAAGCTCGCGATCTACGCCCTGTCCGGCGTGTTCGCAGCCGTCGCGGGCATCGTGCTCGCCTCCCGGCTGTCCTCCGCGCAGCCGCAGGCCGCCGACGGCTACGAGCTGGACGCGATCGCCGCGGTCGTCATCGGCGGCGCCTCGCTGGCCGGCGGCACCGGCAAGGCGTCCGGCACGCTGATCGGCGCGCTGATCCTCGCGGTCCTCCGCAACGGCCTCAACCTCCTGAACGTGTCCGCCTTCTGGCAGCAGGTCGTCATCGGTGTCGTCATCGCGCTGGCGGTGCTGCTGGACACCGCGCGCCGCAAGGCGGGGGCGACCGCGGTGACCACCGGCGGCGGGGGCGACAAGCGCAAGCAGGCGACGACGTACGCGCTCGCGGCCGTGGTCACCGTCGCGATCGTCGGCGCGACCTCCTTCCTGCACGGCGGCTCCGCGTCCTCGACGACCCCGAGGATGGGTCTGTCGCTGTCCACCCTCAACAACCCCTTCTTCGTGCAGATCCGGGCCGGTGCCCAGGCCGAGGCGAAGAAGCTGGGCGTGGACCTGACCGTCACGGACGCCCAGAACGACGCCTCCCAGCAGGCCAACCAGCTGCAGAACTTCACCAGCTCGAACCTCGGCGCGATCATCGTCAACCCGGTGGACTCGGACGCGGCGGGCAACGCGGTGAAGGCGGCCGACAAGGCGCGGATCCCGGTCGTCGCGGTCGACCGGGGCGTCAACAAGGCCTCGGTGGACGCCCTGGTGGCCTCCGACAACGTGGCCGGTGGCGAGCTGGCCGCCAAGGCGATCGCCGAGAAGCTGGGCGGCCGGGGCAGGATCGTGATCCTGCAGGGCCAGGCGGGCACGTCCGCCGCCCGCGAGCGCGCGCAGGGCTTCGCCGCCGGACTCAAGGCCTACCCGGGCATCCAGGTCCTGGCCCAGCAGCCCGCCGACTTCGATCGCACCAAGGGCCTCGACGTGATGTCGAACCTGCTCCAGGCCCACCCGGACGTCCAGGGCGTCATCGCCGCCAACGACGAGATGGCACTCGGCGCCGTCAAGGCGCTGGGTTCAAAGGCCGGCAGCTCGGTCCAGGTCGTCGGGTTCGACGGCACCCCGGACGGCCTGACCGCGGTCGAGGACGGCACGCTGTACGCGTCGGTGGCACAGCAGCCCACCCAGCTGGGCAGGATCGCCGTGGACAACGCGCTGAAGGCGGTACAGGGCAAGAAGGTGGAGCCGACGGTGAAGGTGCCGGTGAAGGTGGTCACGAAGGAGAACGTCGCCGGGTTCACCGGCTGAGGTACCCCGGAGGCGGCCGGTGGCTCATGGCGAGCCCCGGCCGCCCCAACTCGTTTCCCTAGGGAGTCCTTTCATGTACGACTACGACCTCCTGGTCGTGGGTTCGGCCAACGCCGACCTGGTGATCGGTGTCGAGCGGCGGCCGGCCGCCGGCGAGACGGTGCTCGGCGGCGACCTGGCCGTCCACCCGGGCGGCAAGGGCGCGAACCAGGCGGTCGCGGCCGCCCGGCTCGGCGCCCGTACGGTGCTGCTGGCCCGGGTCGGCGACGACGCGCACGGCCGGCTGCTGCTGGACTCGCAGCGGGCGGCCGGGGTGGACACGGTGGGCGTGCTGGTGGGCGGGGCGCCGACGGGCGTCGCGCTCATCACCGTCGACCCCTCCGGGGACAACAGCATCGTGGTCTCGCCCGGTGCCAACGCCCGGCTCACGCCCGCGGACGTCGGGGCCGCCGTCAGTCTCTTCCTCGCCTCGCGGGTGGTGTCGGCGCAGCTGGAGATCCCGCTGGAGACGGTCGTGGAGGTCGTACGGAACCTGTCCCCGGACAGCCGCTTCGTCCTGAACCCGTCCCCGCCGCGCCCGCTGCCCACGGAGGTGCTGGCCGCCTGCGACCCGCTGATCGTGAACGAGCACGAGGCGAAGGTGATCCTCGGCGACGCGTGCGTGAGCGGGGAACCGGCGGACTGGGCACGGCTGCTGCTGGCCAAGGGCCCGCGCTCGGTGGTGGTGACGCTCGGCGCCGAGGGGGCGCTGGTGTGCGACTCCTCCGGTGTGACGCGGGTGCCGTCGGTGAAGGTGGACGCGGTCGACACCACGGGCGCGGGCGACGCGTTCACGGCAGCCCTGGCCTGGCAGCTGGGCGCGGGTTCCGGCTTGCCCGAGGCGGCGGCCTACGCGGCCCGGGTCGGGGCGGCGGCGGTGACGAAGCGCGGGGCGCAGGAGTCGTACCCGACGGCCGCGGAGGTCGACGCGCTGTGAAGAAGGCGGGCATTCTCAACCGTCACCTGTCCGGCGCGCTGGCCGAGTTGGGCCACGGCGACGGGGTACTGGTGTGCGACGCGGGCATGCCGATACCGGACGGGCCGCGGGTGGTGGACCTCGCCTTCCGCGCCGGCGTCCCGTCCTTCACCGAGGTGCTGGACGGACTGCTGGCCGAGCTGGTGGTGGAGGGGGCCACGGCGGCGGAGGAACTGCGCGGTCCGAACCGCACCCTGCTGGAGGGCCGCTTCCCCGGCCTGGCCCTGGTCCCGCACGCGCGGCTGAAGGAGCTGGCGGCGGGGGCACGGCTCGTCGTACGCACCGGGGAGGCCCGGCCGTACGCGAACGTGCTGCTGCGGTGCGGGGTGTTCTTCTGACGCCGTGACGTTTCGGGCCGCCTGACGAACCACGCAGCACGCCTCCGTCACGGAGCGACGTGCGCCACGAAACGCTCCGCCGTCTCCGCCAGCACCTCCCGCCCGTCCCGCGCCCACAGCCCCTCGTTGAACAGCTCGACCTCGATCGGCCCGGTGTAGCCGGCCGCTTCCACGTACCCCTTCCACTCCCGCATGTCGATCGAGCCGTCCCCGATCTGGCCGCGGCCGTTGAGGACGCCCTCGGGCAGGGGGGTGGTCCAGTCGGCCAGCTGGAAGGTGTGGATACGGCCGCCCGCACCCGCCCGGGCGATCTGCGCCGGGGCCTGGTCGTCCCACCAGATGTGGTACGTGTCCACGGTCACGCCCACCTGGTGCGCGGGGAACCGCTCGGCCAGGTCCAGGGCCTGGGCGAGGGTGGAGACCACGCAGCGGTCGGACGCGTACATCGGGTGCAGGGGTTCGATGGCGAGGCGCACGCCGTGGGCCTCGGCGTACGGGCCCAGTTCCGCGAGCGCGTCCGCGATGCGTTCGCGGGCCGCCCGCAGGTCCTTCGAGCCGGGCGGGAGGCCGCCCGAGACCAGGACCAGAACCTCCGTGCCGAGCGCGGCCGCCTCGTCGACCGCGCGGCGGTTGTCGGCCAGCGCCGCCGTCCGCTCCTCGGGGTCGATCGCCGTGAGGAAGCCCCCGCGGCACAGGGTCGTCACCGTCAGACCCGCGTCGCGGACCAGCTTGGCGGTCGCCTCCAGGCCGTACGAGTGGACGGGCGCGCGCCACAGGCCCACCCCGGGCACGCCCAGCTGCACGCAGTTGTCGACCAGTTCGGGCAGCGACAGCTGCCTGACCGTCATCTGGTTGATGGAGAAGCGTTCGAGTCCGGTGCTCACTGGTCCACCCCGTACAGCGACAGCAGGTTCTTCATGCGTTCCTCGGCCAGTTTCGGGTCCGGGAACAGGCCGAGGCCGTCGGCGAGTTCGTAGGCACGGGCGAAATGAGGCAGGGAGCGGGCCGACTGGAGGCCGCCGACCATCGTGAAGTGGGACTGGTGGCCCGCGAGCCAGGCCAGGAAGACCACTCCCGTCTTGTAGAAGCGGGTGGGGGCCTGGAAGAGGTGGCGGGACAGTTCGACCGTCGGGTCCAGCAACCGGCGGAAGCCGTCCGTGTCGCCCGTGTCCAGGACCCGTACCGCCTCGGCCGCGAGCGGCCCCAGTGGGTCGAAGATGCCGAGCAGGGCGTGGCTGAAGCCCTTCTCGTCGCCCGCGATCAGCTCGGGGTAGTGGAAGTCGTCGCCCGTGTAGCAGCGCACGCCTTGTGGGAGGCGGCGGCGCAGGTCGATCTCGCGCTGGGCGTCCAGGAGGGAGACCTTGATGCCGTCGACCTTGTCGGGGTGGGCGGCGATGACCTCCAGGAAGGTGTCCGTGGCCGCGTCGAGGTCGCTCGACCCCCAGTAGCCCTCCAGCGCCGGGTCGAACATCGGGCCCAGCCAGTGCAGGACCACCGGCTCGGCGGCCTGGCGGAGGAGGTGGCCGTAGATCTCCAGGTAGTCCTCGGGGCCGGAGGCCGCGGCGGCCAGCGCCCGGGAGGCCATGAGGATCGCCTGCGCGCCCGCCTCCTCGACGACCGCCGACTGCTCCTCGTAGGCCGCGCGGATCTCGGCCGGGGTGCCGCCGGTGATCTGATCGGTGCCGACACCGCAGGCGATCCGGCCACCCACGCTGTGAGCCTCCGCCGCCGACCGGCGGATCAGCTCGGCCGCGCCCGCCCAGTCCAGGCCCATTCCGCGCTGGGCGGTGTCCATCGCCTCGGCGACACCGAGCCCGTGGGACCACAGGTGGCGGCGGAAGGCGAGGGTGGCGTCCCAGTCGACGGCGGCGGGCGAGTCGGGGGTCGTGTCCGCGAACGGGTCGGCGACGACGTGGGCCGCCGAGAAGACGGTGCGGGAGGTGAAGGGGGTGCCGGGTGTGACGGCGAGGGGCTCGGGGCGGGGCTCGTACGCTCTCAGCCCGCCCTTGAGGCCGGGGAGTCGGACGGTCACAGCGCGATCTCCGGTACGTCGATGCGGCGGCCCTCGGCCGAGGACTTCAGGCCCAGCTCGGCGAGCTGGACGCCGCGGGCGCCGGCCAGCAGGTCCCAGTGGTACGGGGCGTCGGCGTAGACGTGCTTCAGGAACAGCTCCCACTGGGCCTTGAAGCCGTTGTCGAACTCGGCGTTGTCCGGGACCTCCTGCCACTGGCCGCGGAAGATCTCGGTGGCGGGGATGTCCGGGTTCCAGACGGGCTTGGGGGTGGCGCTGCGGTGCTGGACCCGGCAGTTGCGCAGGCCGGCGACGGCGGATCCCTCGGTGCCGTCGACCTGGAACTCGACGAGTTCGTCGCGGTTGACCCGGACCGCCCAGGAGGAGTTGATCTGGGCGATCGCGCCGCCTTCGAGTTCGAAGACGCCGTAGGCGGCGTCGTCGGCGGTCGCGTCGTAGGGCTTGCCGTTCTCGTCCCAGCGCTGCGGGATGTGGGTGGTGGCCAGGGCCTGGACGGAGGTCACCCGGCCGAACAGCTCGTGGAGCACGTACTCCCAGTGCGGGAACATGTCGACGACGATGCCGCCGCCGTCCTCGGCGCGGTAGTTCCAGGAGGGCCGCTGGGCGGGCTGCCAGTCGCCCTCGAAGACCCAGTAGCCGAACTCGCCGCGGACGGACAGGATCCGGCCGAAGAAGCCGCCGTCGATGAGCCGCTTCAGCTTGAGGAGGCCGGGGAGGAAGATCTTGTCCTGGACGACGCCGTGCTTGATGCCCTTCGCGTGGGCCAGCCGGGCGAGTTCGAGGGCGCCCTGCAGGCCGGTGGCGGTGGGCTTCTCGGTGTAGACGTGCTTGCCGGCCGCGATCGCCTTCTTGATCGACTCTTCACGGGCCGAGGTGACCTGGGAGTCGAAGTAGAGGTCGACGGTCGGGTCGGCGAGGACGGCGTCCACGTCGGTGGCGACGTGCTCCAGGCCGTGCCGGTCGGCGATCTCCCTCAGGGCGTGCTCGCGGCGGCCGAGCAGGATCGGCTCGGGCCACAGCACTGTGCCGTCGCCGAGGTCGAGGCCGCCCTGCTCGCGCAGGGCGAGGATCGACCGGACGAGGTGCTGGCGGTAGCCCATGCGCCCGGTCACGCCGTTCATGGCGATACGCACCGTCTTGCGTGTCACGTCAGTCCCCTTCACAACTACAGCAGCAAGCGCTTTCTATCTGGAGAAGCTAGCCTCTGACAGAGGTCTGTACAAGACCGTGTCCTCTTCGAGTTGTTCGAGGAGGCGAACAACCGGGGGCGTTGGCCTTAAGGTCTGCACGACACCGCACGGAACCGTGACCCGGCCCTGCCTGTCTACGACGAAGTACGAGCACTTATGCGCGAGCAGATGCGCGACCGGAGGACGACGAGATGACGGTGACCCTGGCGGACGTGGCGGCCCGCGCGCAGGTCTCCCCCGCGACGGTGTCGCGCGTGCTGAACGGCAACTACCCGGTGGCCGCCTCCACGCGTGAGCGGGTGCTACGGGCGGTGGACGAGCTGGACTACGTCCTCAACGGTCCGGCCAGCGCGCTCGCCGCGGCCACCTCCGACCTCGTCGGCATCCTCGTCAACGACATCGCCGACCCGTTCTTCGGGATCATGGCGAGCGCGATCCAGGCCGAGATCGGCGGGCCGGGCGGCCGGGCGGGCGGCGAACGGCTGGCCGTGGTGTGCAACACGGGGGGCTCGCCGGAGCGCGAGCTGACGTACCTCACCCTGCTCCAGCGGCAGCGGGCGGCGGCCGTGGTGCTGACCGGCGGGGCCGTGGAGGACGCGCCGCACGCGGCGGCGGTGGCGGCGAAGCTGCGGAAGCTGGCGGACGCCGGGACCCGGGTGGTGCTGTGCGGGCGGCCGCCGGCGCCGGACACCGAGACCATAGCGCTGACCTTCGACAACCGCGGTGGCGCCCGCGCCCTGACCGACCACCTCATCGGCCTCGGCCACCGCCGGCTCGGCTACATCGCGGGCCCCGAGGAGCGCACCACGACCCGGCACCGCCTGGAGGGCCACCGCGCCGCGCTCCGGCAGGCCGGCATCGAGGAGGACCCGGGCTGGACGGTGTACGGCCGCTACGACCGCCGGTCCGGCTACGAGGCCACGCTGGAGCTGCTGCGCCGGGACCCGACCCTGACGGCGATCGTGGCCGCGAACGACTCCGTCGCCCTCGGCGCCTGCGCCGCCCTGCGCGAGTCCGGCCTGCGCATCCCCGAGGACGTCTCGGTGGCGGGCTTCGACGACCTGCCGTTCAGCATCGACGCGGTGCCTGCCCTGACGACTGTGCGGTTGCCGCTGTCGGAGGCGGGGGCTCGGGCGGGCCGCATCGCGATGGGGCGGGAGGAGCCGCCGCCCGGGGGGATCGCCTCGGTGCGAGGAGAGTTGATGGTGCGGGGGTCGACGGGGGTGCCGCGGGGCTGAGGTCCGGGGGTGGGGACGATCCTCGCATCGATCGGTGACGCGGTCCCCTGCCCGGACTGCGGAGCCCCGGCCCGGTGGCACGGTGTCCAAGTGCTGCGGGACGACGATTCCCTGCGCTGGGACACCGAGACGGTGTGCCCCGCATGCGGGGGCGCCACGGCCGAGTGCGGGACCGAGCTTCCCGGCGGGATGCGGGAACGGCTGCTCGCCGAACACGGGTGGGCGACGGTGCGGCTGGGCCCGGCGGCCGAGGGGGTGACCGTCCTGCGGGTGCTGCGTCACGAACTCGGCGTCGGCCTGGGCGAGGTGCGGGCCGTGCTGGACCGGGGATACCGCGGGACCCTGCCCGAGGCCGAGTCGCTCGCGCGCCGGCTGCGGGCCGCGGGCGTCGACGCCGTCGCCGTACGCGAGACGCCGGCCGGCATCCGGCCTGTCGGCGTCGACGGACTCCCGGAGCAGGACCGGTCTTCACGGCCGTGAGCCACAGGCACTGTCGGCAGCGCCGTGAGTCACGGGCACTGCCGGCAGACCGCGCACTGGGCCGCGGTACCGGACGGCTGCACTGCTGCCGCAGTA
This sequence comes from Streptomyces sp. NPDC005728, assembly GCF_040630895.1. Classification (NCBI taxonomy): domain Bacteria; kingdom Bacillati; phylum Actinomycetota; class Actinomycetes; order Kitasatosporales; family Streptomycetaceae; genus Streptomyces; species Streptomyces sp. NPDC005728. The sequence continues at coordinate 99,062 of NZ_JBEXYL010000007.1, read as the reverse complement.
CCTCGACGGCGATTCTGCCCCCGCTGTCCTACACGTGCGGCCTGTGTCCGCGCTCCTGGTGCGGGAACACCTGGTCCGCGCCCGGCAGCGTCGGCTTCGGGAGCGTGGCGACCTCCTCCTTCGCCTTCTCCAGCTGCTCCGCCGTGTCGTCCGGCAGGCGGGGCGGGCGGGGCCGGCCGTGGGAGAAGCGGAAGGCGCTGGTGAAGTCGCCGAACGCGGCACGCCGCCAGTCACTGACGTTCGGCTCCTCGACGCCCGTGAAGCTCTCCAGGAACTGCAGGGCCGAGGTGTGGTCGAAGGCCTCCGACGCGACCCAGCCGCCCACCGTCCACGGGGAGATGATGATCGCGGGCACCCGGAAGCCACCGCCGATCGGGAGGCCGCCGATGAACTCGTCCGGCGTCCCGGCGGGGGGCACCGGCGGGGCCACGTGGTCGAACAGGCCGTCGTTCTCGTCGTAGTTGAGGATGAAGGCCGTCTTCCTCCACACCTTCGGGTTGGACGCGATCGCCTCGATCTTCGACGCCACGAAGTCGGCACCGGCGGCCGGCAGGTAGTCCGGGTGCTCCGACTGGTAGCTGGTCGGCATGATCCAGCTCACCGCCGGGAGGCGGTCGCCTCGGGCGTCGTCCTCGAAGGTGCCCTCGGGCTGCGGGCGTACGCCGCGCTCGTAGAGGTCGGAACCCGGCCGGGCGTTCTTGAACGGGGCGAACTGCTCCAGCATGTTGCAGCCGTAGTCGTCGTCCTGCTGGTAGACCTTCCAGCTGATCCCGGCCGCCTGGAGGCGCTCGGCGTACGTCGTCCACCGGTACGGTGTCGGGGCCCTGTTGCTGATGACCGGGCCGCCCCGGGTGCCGCCGGGGTCGATCGAGCCGGTCATCCACATCAGCCGGTTGGGCCAGGTGGGGCCGAAGACCGAGCAGAAGTAGTGGTCGCAGATGGTGAACGTCTCGGCGAGCGCGAACTGGAACGGAATGTCCTCGCGCGTGTAGTAGCCCATCACGTAGGGGCCGTTGACGCCGTCGGCCTTGCGGTGGGCCGGCAGCCACCGGTCCATCCTGCCGCCGTTCCACGCCTCGTGCTGCACCGACCAGGCGTGGCTGGTGGACGGGATGGCCTGGGCACTGGACGTGTGGGTGTCGAGGTGGAAGGGGAGCAGGTACCCCTTCGGGTTCTGGGCGTCGGGCTGGTAGAAGACGCTGCGCCCGTTGTCGAGCTCCAGCGCGTGCGGGTCGGCGAAGCCGCGTACGCCGGACAGGGTGCCGAAGTAGTGGTCGAACGACCGGTTCTCCTGCATCAGCAGGACGACGTGCTCGATGTCGCGCAGCGAACGATGCGTGGGCGGATCGGCGGCGACCGCCTTCTGGACGCTCGGCGGGAGGAGGGAGAGGGCCGTCGCACCACCCAGCGCGGCGGCCGAACCCAGGAGTCTACGGCGCGTCAACTCTGCCATGGTTGCCCCTTCTTGAGCGTGCTCGCGAGGTGGACCATGGGCCACTGTCCGCCCGGGCGGCAAGCGCCATCAGGGGGAGGTCGGTGAACTTGTGGTCAACGTGCGGCATGAGCTTGGCCAAGCCATGACAGTCGTGACCGGCCGGCCGCCCGCACGTTGCCGTGTCTTCACGCGGGGCCGGGCGGCGGCGTAGGCTCGAAGCACATCTCTGACTCGGTCAAGTATCCGGAGGCGATCATGACCGTCGAGGACGTCCGCGCCTTCAACCGCTTCTACACCGGCGTCATCGGCGCCCTCGACTACGGCCGCCACCTGTACGCGCCGTACACCCTCACCGAGTCCCGCGTCCTGTACGAACTCGCGCACGCCCGGCAGCTGGACGCGGCCGACCTGCGCACCCGGCTCGCGCTGGACGCGGGCTACCTGAGCCGCATCCTGAACAGGTTCGAGGAGGCGGGGCTGATCGAGCGCGGGCCGTCCGAGGCGGATCCGCGCCGCAGGAGCGTCACGCTCACCGCGCGCGGACGCGAGGCCGCCGGGCTGCTGGACGAGCGGGCACGGGAGACGGTCGGGGCGCTGCTGGACACCGTGGCACCGCAGGAGCGGCCGCGGCTGGCGGAGGCGATGCGGGCCATCCGCGACATCCTCGGGGACGAGGAGCGGGCGACGGGTGCCGGGGAACTCGCCCTGCGTGAGCCCCGGCCCGGCGACCTCGGCTGGATCGTGCAGCGCAACGCCGCCCTGTACGCGGCCGAGTACGGCTGGAACACCGGCTACGAGGGGCTGGTGGCACGGATCGTCGCCGACTTCGCCGAGGACCACGACCCGCATCTGGAGCGGGTCTGGATCGCGGAGCGACGGGAATCCCCCCGATCGAGCGAAGCCGAGAGTGGGGGAGGGCGGCCGGTGGGGTGCGTCATGTGTGTGCGGGACGACGTTCCGGCCACGGCGCGGCTGCGGCTGCTCCTCGTGGAACCCGACGCGCGCGGGCACGGCGTCGGCGACCGGCTGGTGCAGGCGGTGGTCGACTTCGCGCGCGGGGTCGGCTACCGCGATCTGGTCCTGTGGACGAACGACGTGCTCAGCAGCGCCCGCCGCCTCTACCAGCGGCACGGCTTCGTCCTGGTCGCCGAGAAGCCGCACCGCTCCTTCGGCCAGGATCTTGTGGGCCAGGACTGGCGGTTGGATCTGCGCGGATCGGGCGTGTGACGAGTAGGGTCCGAGCATGAAGCTGGCGTTCTCCACTCTCGGTGTCCCCGGCCTGCCCGTCCCTGAGGTCCTCGCGCTCGCGACCGCGCACGGCTACCACGGCGTCGAACTGCGCGCCCATCCGGAGGAGCCGGTGCACCCGGGCCTCACCCCCGCCGAACGGGCCGAGACGGCCGCGCTGTTCAAGGCCGCCGGGGTCGAGGTGCTGGGCCTCGCCGGATACGCGCGGGTCGCCGCACCCGGCGACGACACCCCCGTCCTCGACGAGATGCGCGCACTCCTCCAGCTGGCCCACGACCTGGGTGCCCCCTTCGTGCGGGTCTTCCCCGGGGCCGACCCGGACCGGCCCCGCGAGGAGTCCGACGCCGTCGCCGCCCGGCGGCTGGGCGCCGCCGCCGAGGACGCCTCCGCGCTCGGTGTCCGGGTCCTGCTGGAGACCCACGACTCGCACCGCACCGGCGCCGACGCGATCCGCGTCCTGGGCCCGGTCGGCCACCGGCAGGTGGGCGCCCTGTGGGACGTGATGCACACCTGGCTGGGCGGCGAGCAGCCCTCGGACAGCTACGCGGCACTCGCCCCGCACCTCGGCTACGTCCAGGTCAAGGACATCGCCTCGGCCGAGGACACCACCCCGGTCCCGCTCGGCGCCGGCGTCCTCCCGCTCACCGAGTGCGTGGACGTCCTCTGCCGGCACGGCTGGGACGGCTGGCTGTGCTGGGAGTACGAGAAGCGGTGGTACGAGTCGGTCGCTCCGCTCCCGGACCTGCTGAGCGCGGGCCGCGACCACCTGGTACGCCTGCTCGGCGAGGCGGCCTGACGATTGCCACACGCCATATAAGTGGACATTTCTGCCAAGAGTCACAGAAAAGTACGGGAACCGTAACAAGCTGCGCGCTTCCGTCATCGATTTCGCGCGTGGCGACAAGGTGCGGGTGTGCGGCCGTCCGGTCGCGCACCCCCACCTCGTAGAGGGAGACCTCGTGTCCGCTTCCGTTCTTCTGACCGCGCGCCGTGTCGCCGCAACCGCCGCAGCGGCGGCCGCCATCGTGGGCGCGGTGGCACTGCCGGCGTCGGCCGACGACCACGACCGCGACCACGGCCGCTCGTACCGCCCGCAGGTGGCGATCGGCGCCGTGCAGACCAGCCCCCTGGAGCGCCACAACCCTTCCAACCGATTCCTGAACCAGGAGTGGGTGGAGGTCACCAACGGCGGCCGCCGTGCCGTCGACCTGGACGGCTGGACGCTGTCGGACAAGGACGGCAACGCCTACACCTTCCACCACTACCGGCTCGACGGCCGCTCCAGCGTCCGCGTCCACACAGGGGCAGGCCGGGACAGCGCCACGGATCTGTACCAGGACCGCCGCCGGCACGTGTGGGACACCCGCGACACCGCGACCCTGCGCAACGACCACGGCGGGTTCGTCGCCGACGCGTCCTGGGGCGGCGACCGGGACCGCAGGGACGGCGACCGCTGGGGCGGTGACCGCGACCAGCGCGGCGACCGCTGGGGCGGCGACCGCGGCATGAGGCACCACGGCGAGTACCGCCACTGACCCGCACCCTCCCTTCGGTCCGGCCCGTCACCCCCCGTGGTGGCGGGCCGGACCGCACCACGTACCGGTCGCGAGAACGGGGCACCGGTGGTGCGGCCGCAGGGTAATTCGCTGGCCGGGCCGCCCCTGCGCGGATAGCCTCCCCCGGTGATTCCGCAGCCCGCACCGTGCACCCTCCCCCGTCCCCGCTCATGAGTCTCACCCGCTCGCTCATCGACGTACGGCCGTTGCGCGCCTCGCCGGTCTTCCGGCGGCTGCTGATCGGCAGGACCGTGTCCGTGCTCGGCGGGTTCATGACCATGGTGACGGTCATGTACCAGGTGTGGGACATGACCCGCAGCACGGCCTGGACCGGCGCGGTCGGGCTGGCGCAGGCGCTGCCGCTGATGGCGTTCGGGCTGTTCGCGGGCGCCTGGGTGGACCGGGCGGACCGGCGCCGGATCTACCTGACGGCCACCGTGGGCCAGGCCGTCTGCTCCCTGCTGCTGGCCGTGCAGGGCTTCACGGGGCACGTCCCGGTGGCGGGCGTTCTCGCACTGGTCGCCGTGCAGTCGGCGTTCGGCGCGCTCGGCGCCCCGGCGGCCGGGGTGTTCGTCCCGCGGCTGCTCCCCAAGGACCAGGTGGCCGCCGGTCTCGCCCTGAACCAGGTCACCGGCCAGGCGATGATGCTGCTCGGCCCCGCCCTGGCCGGTGTGCTGCTGGGCCGGCTGGGCATCGGCGCCTGCTATCTGCTGGACGCCCTCAGTTTCGCTGTCGCCTTCTACGGCGCCTTCGGACTGCCCGCACTGCCGCCGGAGGGCGAGCCGTCGCGGGCCGGCGTGCACGGGGTCCTCGACGGGCTGCGGTTCCTTGCCGGGCACCGGGTGGTGCGGGGCGCGCTGATCACCGACCTCGCCGCCACCGTGCTGTCGTTCCCGGTCAGTCTGTTCCCGCTGGTCAACGCGGAGCGGTTCGGCGACGACCCGCGCACCCTCGGCCTGTTCCTGTCGGCCCTGGCGGTGGGCGGCGTCGCGGCGACGGTCCTGTCCGGAGCGCTGACCCGGCTCGGCCGGCCGGGCACGGTGATGCTGTGCGCCTCCGCCTCCTGGGGCGCGGCCCTGGTCTTCTTCGGCCTGTCGGCCAGCCCGTGGATCGGCCTCGCCCTGCTCGCGGTCGCGGGGGCGGCGGACGCCACCTCGGTCGTCTCCCGCTCCACGATCGTGCAGACCCGTACCCCGGACGCCTTGCTCGGCCGGGTCACGGCGGCCGAGCAGATCGTCGGCCAGGCGGGCCCCAGCCTCGGCAACGTACGCGGCGGCCTGCTCGCCGGCTGGACCTCGGGCACGACCGCCCTGGTCACGGGCGGCCTGATGTGCGCCCTGGCAGTGGGGGCGGTGGCGGCGACGACGCCGGAGCTGAGGGACAGGGGCGCGGGCGGAGACGGAGGGCGACCCGGGCCTGCAGCCGGTGAGCCGGCCGGGGGCGGCTGAGGGGAGCAAGGGGAGCAAAGGGGAGCAAGGGGACCCCTCACAGCCGCCGGGCGCAGCCCACCGGGTTCTGGCCGCCCAGTTGGACGTAGAGGACCGTCGACGCGGGGCAGGCGTTGCGGACGTCCACCGCCTCGGTGACCTTGTACCGGGGTTGGTGGCGGCCGCTGCCGTCGCACGCCGTCTCGCGCACCTGGCCGTCGCCCGAGTCGTACACGCAGTCGCCGGGGATCGTGCGCGGGCCGCCTCCGCCGCCCGGGTCGCCGGGATGCGGGGGTTCCAGGTTGCGCATGCAGGCGTAGCCCTGGGGAACCGTGCCGTCGCCGTCCTCGTCGTCCTGCGGCCGCTGTTCGCTGATGTGCAGGACGAAGTCGGCGGCGGGCGGGCACGGCGGGCCGTCGGTCACCGTGCCGTCGTAGCGGGCCGCGACCCGGGCGGCGGCCCGCTCGCTCGTACAGGGCACCTCGGTGAAGCTGACGGCGCCGAAGGAGCTGCACTCGCCGACCGCCAGGAACTGGGCACCGTAGCCGGAGGGGCGGGTGGAAGCCGGCCGGGCGTCGCCCACCGGGGCGTCCGCCGGGCCCTGGCAGCCGGTGAGCAGGGCGGTCAGGGCGAGGGCAGGGACGGTCGGCAGCAGCCGGTACGCCCTCTTCACGGCACCTTTCCCGCGCATCCCACTCCCCCAGACACCCCCGTCCAGCGTGGCCCCCGGCGACGGGGCCACGCCAGACACGCGGGAGGGTTTCCGCCCTTTGGGTGCATTGTGTCCGGAGTGTGACGTACGTCTAGTACGTCAGCCCATGACCGACGGGATACAGCACCTGCGCCGGATCGTCCGCCCGCTGCACCGGCACCGGGAGCCGCCCGCGCGGGGCCACCCGGCCGGCGATCACCCGTGCGGCGGCGCGCAGTTCGACGTCGGTCCAGGAGTAGGCCGCCAGGCAGGCCTTCACCGAGGGGAGCTGGGCCACGTCGTAGGGGTTGCGGACGGCGACGGCCACCACCGGCCTGCCGGTGGCGAGCAGCCGCTCGACCAGGGTCCGCTGGGTGCTGCCCGCCGTCACGTTGTACGTCCCGACGACCACCGCGTCCGCGTCCCGGGCCGCCGCCACCGCCTGGTCGATGACCGTCGCGGAGGGCGCGGTCCCGGTGGACAGAGCGGTGGCCGTGAAGCCCAGTTCGGTGAGGGCGCCGGCCAGGACCCCGGTGGGCGGTCCGGTGGTGCCGGACGGGGAGGCCGGGTCGGCGCCGACGACGAGGATCCTGGGCCGGGTGCGGCGGTCGAGCGGGAGGAGGCCGTCCTCGTTGACCAGCAGGGTCGTGGTCCGCTCGGCGATCCGGTCGGCGGCGGCCAGATGAGCCCTGGTGCCCACCGTGCGGTCGACGCCGGACCGGGTGACGTGGGCCCGGTCGAGGAGCCCGAGCCGGGCTTTGAGCCGCAGGATCCGCAGGATCGATTCGTCCAGGCGGGCCTCGGTCAGCTCGCCGCCGCGCACGGCCTCCAGGACCGCGTGCCACGCCACGTCGACCGACGGCGGGTTGAGCAGCTGGTCGACGCCGGCCTTCAGGGCCAGCACGGGCACCCGGTCGTCGCCGTACTTGGTGCGCACGCCCTCCATGCCGAGGGAGTCGGTGACCACGACCCCGTCGTAGCCGAGTTCGCCGCGCAGGATGCCGGTGAGGATCGGACGGGAGAGGGTGGCCGGGTCGCCGGAGTCGTCGAGGGCCGGGAACTGGATGTGGGCCGTCATGATCGAGTCGATGCCCGCTGCGACCGCGGCCCGGAAGGGCACCGCGTCCAGTTTCTCCCAGAGTTCCCGGCTGTGCGTGATGACCGGGAAGCCGGTGTGGCTGTCGACGGCGGTGTCGCCGTGCCCCGGGAAGTGCTTGGCGGTCGCCGCGACCCGGGAGGCCTGATAGCCCGACACCTCGGCCGCCACCAGGCCCGCCACCGCCTCCGGGTCGGCCCCGAAGGACCGTACGCCGATGACCGGGTTGGCCGGGTTGACGTTCACGTCGGCGTCCGGGGAGTAGTCCTGGTTGATGCCCATCGCACGCAGTTCGGCGCCGGAGATGCGGCCGAGGGCGCGGGCGTCGGACCGGGAGCGGCCCGCGCCGATCGCCATCGCGCCCGGGAACAGCGTGGCCGGCTTGCCCACCCTGCACACTATGCCGTGCTCCTGGTCGGTGGCGATGAGCACCGGCAGACCGCGGGGCTGTTCCAGGGAGGCCTTCTGGATGCCGTTGGACAGCTCGGCGATCTGGTGGGGATCGCGGGCGTTGTGGGCCCAGGTGAAGTAGATGATCCCGCCGACCCGGTACTTCTCGATCAGCTCGGCGGCCGTGCGGACCCCGATCTCCTTGAGGTTGGCGTCGATGTCGGCCTGGTCGGGGGCGGTGGCGGAGTGGCCGTAGACCCGCATCACGAAGAGCTGGCCGACCTTCTCCTCCAGGGTCATGCGGGAGACGAGGGCGCGGAGCCCGCGGTCGTCGGGGGTGGCGGCATGGGCGGCGGTGGCCGGTACGGTCAGCGCGGCGGTGAGACCCGCGGTGGCGGTGAGAACGGTCCGTCTGGACGGCCGTGCGGTGTTTCCCGTGCTTCCCGTGCTGCTGTCGTGCACGTGCGCTCCTTCCGGAGGAGAACCGCTGAAGGAAACTTCCGAGGAGTCACCAATATCCGGGAAGTTTCTTTCCGTCAAGGGACTGCACAGTAAGCCAGGATGGGGCCGCCATCGGCGCATGGGAGGGGGGCGCGCCGATGGCGGTGGGCTGTCGGGCGTGGTGCGGCGGAGAGGGTGCGTCGGCGTTCGCGGCCTGCGGCGAGGGCCGACACCGCACCACGGACTCGTCCGGCAGCCTGACGTTGGACGGGCGAGGGCGCCGCCGGGTTCCCGCGGCCCGGGTCCAGCCCCTGGACGTTGTGCCCAAGCGTCCGGCCCACCGGCCATCATGGCCGCCATGCCCGCAGTCGACATCCCCGGTTCCAAGTCCATCACCGCCCGCGCGCTCTTCCTCGCGGCCGCCGCCGAAGGCGTGAGCACCCTCGTACGGCCCCTGCGCTCCGACGACACCGAGGGCTTCGCCGAGGGCCTGGTCCGGCTCGGCTACCGGGTGGGCCGCACTCCGGACACCTGGCAGGTGGACGGTCGCCCGCAGGGCCCGGCGCTCGCCGAGGCCGACGTGTACTGCCGCGACGGCGCCACCACCGCCCGCTTCCTGCCCGCCCTGGTGGCCGCCGGACACGGCACCTACCGCTTCGACGCCTCCCCGCAGATGCGCCGGCGCCCCCTCGGCCCGCTCACCCGGGCGCTGCGCGACCTCGGTGTCGACCTGCGGCACGAGGAGGCGGAGGGCCACCACCCGCTGACCGTCCGGGCGGCCGGGGTCGAGGGAGGCGAGGTCGTGCTGGACGCGGGCGACTCCTCGCAGTACCTGACCGCGCTGCTCCTGCTGGGCCCGCTGACCCGCACGGGCCTGCGGATCCGGGTGACCGACCTGGTCTCGGCGCCGTACGTGGAGATCACGCTCGCGATGATGCGGGCGTTCGGTGTCGAGGTGGTCCGGGACGGCGAGGTCTTCGAGGTCCCGGCGGGCGGCTACCGGGCCACCACCTACGCGATCGAGCCGGACGCCTCGACCGCGAGCTACTTCTTCGCCGCCGCGGCCGTCACCCCGGGCCGCGAGGTGACCGTGCCCGGCCTGGGGTCCGGGGCGCTCCAGGGCGACCTGCGGTTCGTCGAGGTGCTGCGGCGGATGGGCGCGGAGGTGGAGGTGGCCGCGGACCGGACGACCGTGCGCGGCACGGGAGTTCTGCGTGGGCTGACCGCCACCATGCGGGACATCTCCGACACCATGCCGACGCTCGCCGCGATCGCGCCGTTCGCCTCCGGCCCGGTCCGCATCGAGGACGTCGCCAACACGCGGCTGAAGGAGTGCGACCGGCTGGAGGCCTGCGCGGAGAACCTCCGCCGGCTCGGCGTGGAGGTGGCGACCGGCCCCGACTGGATCGAGATCCGGCCCGGTACGCCCCTGCCGGACATCGGGATCAAGTCCTACGGCGACCACCGCATCGTGATGTCCTTCGCGGTGACCGGGCTGCGTGCGCCCGGGCTCTCGTACGACGATCCCGGCTGCGTACGCAAGACGTTCCCGGGCTTCCACGAGGCGTTCGGGGCGCTGAGCGCGGCCGGGTGACCGCACCCGGCCGGTGCCGGCCCCCTCGTACGGGAGGGCCGGCACCGGGAACTCCGGGAACCTACGGGCGCAGCGCGGGCTCGCGCTCCACGTCCCGTACGTCCAGCTCGGCGTCGTAGCGGGCGAGCGGCTTCGCCGCCGACGGGTCGCCCTGGACGGCGGGGGACGCGACCCCGGCCCACTCCAGGATCCGGGCCGTGGCGAGTGCCTTCTCGTCGGCCACCAGACCCGCCACGTTCGCCCCGTGGTTCATGCCGGGGGCGGTGAAGACGTAGGAGTCACGGGCGCCCGTGCCGGGGCGGAACCGCTCCGAGCCCCACGGGTCGTTCTGCCCGTACACGAACAGCATGTGCCGGGCGTGGTGCCGGACCCAGGTGTCCACGTCCCGCATCACGCCCGGCTGGAAGCGCATCGGGATGGAGCGGGGCACGAAGTTGCGCGGCGGCTGGTAGCCGTAGCGGATCAACTTCCGCTCGATGGCCGGGAACTGGATGGTGGGGGCGCCCAGCTGGGTACCCGCCTGGTAGTAGTACGGCGTGTACTGCTCCAGGCCCTGGTCGGCGTAGGAGGAGAAGCCGACGACGGACTCGACGGAGTTCCAGATCATGTCGTCCGTCGCCCCCGCCGCGTCGGCCGGGACGGAGTCGCAGTCCTTCAGCAGGCTGTACTGCCAGAAGGTCCAGACGTAGTCGAGCACGACCGCCTCGTAGGCCTGGTCCAGGCTGCCGACGGTGGCGAAGGTGTAGCCGTTGTCGGCGGCGTACTGCGCGTACTTCTCCTCCAGGGGCTCGCGCCGCACGAGTGCCTCCCGCTGCACGGCGTTCAGCCGGTCCCGGCACTCCTTGGTGCCGACGGCGGCGAAGAAGCGGTCGTAGGCCGAGTCCTCCTTGTCGACGACGTCGTTGGGGGCGACGTAGGCGACCACGCCGGCCATGTCGCGCGGGTAGAAGCGCTCGTAGTAGGTGGCCGTCATACCGCCCTTGGAGCCGCCGGTCGCCAGCCAGTTGGCGGAGTAGACCGGCTTCAGCGCCTCGTAGACGCGGTGCTGGTCGCTCGCCGCCTGCCAGATGTCCAGCTTGGACCAGTCGGCCGGGTCGGGGCGGGACGGGGTGAAGAAGCGGTACTCCAGGGAGACCTGGTTGCCGTCCACGATCTGGGTGGGCTCGCGGCGGGACGGGGTCGTGGAGACGTTGTAGCCGCTGGTGTAGAAGACCGTCGGGCGGCTGGTGTCCTTGTGCAGCACGGTGATCCGCTGCTGGAAGGTACCCCGGTCCGGGTGGCGGTGGTCGACCGGCTGGGTGAAGTTCAGGACGAAGTACCGGTAGCCCGGGTACGGCTTCTCCTGGACCAGGCTCATGCCGGGTATCGCCAGGAGCCGGTCCTTGATGTCGGTGGGCCCTGGCTGTGCGGACTGGGCGGCGGTGGCCGCGCCCGCTGTGCTCAGCGTGCCTATGAACACCGTGAGCGCCAGCAGCCATCTGAGCGCCTTGCGCATGCAGACTCTCCCCTGTGAGACAGATGTGCGCCGGAAGCTATCGGAGCAACTGCTGTCGCACCAGGGGGGATTGACCGGTGTTCGCGATCAGCACAGGATCCAGCCGGAGCTGACCGAGTCGCGGCCCACCGAGCCGCGCACCCACACGCAGCGCTGCCCGGCGTGGACGGTCACCGGGCCCGCGTGGTACTTGTACCTGCCCTTGTCCACGACCGGCCGGTTGCCGCGGGCCTGCAGACTGACCGACATCACCCGCTTGACGCCCGGATCTCTGGGGACGGTGACGGCACAGACGTAGCCGCTGCGCTTGTAGACGTGCACGGTGCCGGTGCTGAAGGGGAGGGTCCGCACCTCGCGCCCGCCGCAGGAGCGGTCCCCCGCCGCCTGGGCGGTGCCGGGCACCGCGAGGGCGAACCCGAGGGACGCGGCCAGCACGGCCGCGCCGAGCACCACCCGCCGGCGTATCGCACCACTGTCCACTGTCGTCCTCCCCGCACCGCCGCCACACCTCGCCGATGAACGTACTGATGTACGGACGCACGACATGTGTCGGATGGTTGCACGACCGTCAGCGGAACGTTTCGGCCGGCCTCAGCGGTACACGCCCACCGGCTCCTCCGGTTCGGGCCGGCCCATGAAGGTCCGCCACAGCTCGGCGTAGTGCCCGCCCCTCGCCAGAAGCTCCTCGTGGGTGCCGTCCTCCGCCACCCGGCCGTGGTCCATGACCACCACCCGGTCCGCGCGGGCGGCCGTGGTCAGCCGGTGGGCGACGATCAGGGTGGTGCGCGCCGAGGGGTGGTGGTCGGGCGCCTCGCGGTCCGTACGGCGGCCCGCCAGGCGGTCGGTGGCCTGGTTGACCTGGGCCTCCGTGGCCAGGTCGAGGGCGGCCGTGGCCTCGTCGAGGAGGAGGACGTCGGGGCCGACCAGTTCGGCGCGGGCGAGTGCGATCAGCTGGCGCTGGCCGGCCGAGAGGTTGCGGCCGCGCTCGGTGACCTCGTGGAGGTAGCCGCCGTCGAGCGTGGCGATCATCTCGTGCGCGCCGACCGCCCGTGCCGCCGCCTCCACTTCGGCGTCGGTGGCGTCGGGACGCCCGTAGGCGATGGCGTCCCGGACGGTGCCCTGGAACAGGTACGCCTCCTGCGGGACGACGCCGAGGCGGTGACGGTACGAGGTCAGGTCCAGGGCGCGCAGGTCCGTGCCGTCGGCCGTGACCCGGCCGGAGGTGGGGTCGTAGAAGCGGGCCACCAGCTTGACGAGGGTCGACTTGCCGGCGCCCGTCTCGCCGACGAAGGCCACCGTCTGCCCGGCCGGGATCCTCAGGTCGATGCCGCTCAGCGCCTCTTCCTCGTTGCCGTACGCGAAGTGCACGTCCTCGAAGGCGATGTCGCCGCGCAGGGACAGGACGTCGAGGGGTTCGTCGGCGGACTTCGTGGAGGTCGGCTCGACCAGCAGCTCCTGGATGCGGCCCAGCGAGACCGTGGCCTGCTGGTAGCCGTCGAAGACCTGGGAGAGCTGCTGGACCGGGGCGAAGAACAGGTCGATGTAGAGGAGGTACGCCACCAGCGCACCTGTGGTCAGCGTGGCCGCCTCCACCCGGCCGGCGCCCGCGATGAGGACGGCGGCCGCGGCGACCGAGGACAAGAGCTGGACGAAGGGGAAGTAGACGGATATCAGCCACTGGCCGCGGATGCGGGCGCCCCGGTAGCTGTCGCTGCGCTCGGCGAACCGCCGGCTGCCGTCGCCCTCGCGCCGGAACGCCTGCACGATCCTGAGCCCGGCCACCGATTCCTGGAGGTCGGCGTTCACCGACGACACGCGCTCACGGGCGAGTTCGTACGCCTTCACGCTCGCCCGGCGGAAGAAGAAGGTGGCCACGACCAGCGGCGGCAGGGTGGCGAAGACGACGAGAGCGAGCTGCACGTCGAGCACCAGCAGGACGCCCATGATGCCGAAGAAGGTGACGACCGAGACGAACGCGGTGACCAGACCGGTCTGCAGGAACGTGGACAGGGCGTCGACGTCCGTGGTCATCCGCGTCATGATCCGGCCGGTCAGCTCGCGCTCGTAGTAGTCGAGACCGAGCCGCTGGAGCTGGGCGAAGATCTTCAGGCGGAGGGAGTAGAGGACCCGTTCGCCGGTACGGCCGGTCATCCGGGTCTCGCCGATCTGCGCCGCCCACTGCACCAGCACGGTGAGCAGGCCCAGCAGGGAGGCCGCCCACACCGCGCCGAGGGCCGCCTTCGTGACGCCCTGGTCGATGCCGTGCCGGATCAGCACCGGCAGCAGCAGACCCGCGCCCGCGTCCACCGCGACCAGCAGCAGGCTGACCAGCAGGGGCAGCCCGAAGCCGCGGAGCAGACGCCTGAGGCCGTACGACTCCTCGGGACGGACCGCGCCGGCCTCGTCGATGTCGGGGGTTTCGGTGGCCGGGGGCAGCGCCTCGACCAGGGCGAGGAGTTCGGGAGTGGCCGGGGTGCCCGACATCGCCTGGTCCCTGGGCTCCCGGTCGCCGGTCCACAGCCGCGGAGTGACCCCGCGCTCGGCGTCGAACTCGGCGTCCAGTTCCTCGCGGACGGACGTGTCCTCCTGCGGCTCGGCCGGACGGTCGTGGCCCGGGGAGACCGCGCCCAACTCGTCCGGGTCGGTCAGCAGGCGGCGGTAGAGGGCCGAGCGTTCCTGGAGCTCCTCGTGGGTGCCGAGGTCGGCGAGGCGGCCGCCGTCGAGGACGGCGATGCGATCGGCGAGGTTGAGGGTGGAGCGGCGGTGGGCGATGAGAAGGGTGGTACGGCCCTGCATGACCTGCTTCAGCGCCTCGTGGATCTCGTGTTCCACGCGGGCGTCCACGGCCGAGGTCGCGTCGTCCAGGACCAGCAGACGCGGGTCGGTGAGCAGGGCGCGGGCGAGCGCGACACGCTGGCGCTGGCCGCCGGAGAGGGTCAGGCCGTGCTCGCCGACCTTGGTGTCGTAGCCCTCGGGCAGCTCGGCGATGAAACGGTCCGCCTGGGCGGCGCGGGCGGCGGTCTCGATCTCCTCCTGGGTGGCGTCCGGGCGGCCGTAGGCGATGTTGTTGCGGACGGTGTCCGAGAAGAGGAACGAATCTTCGGGGACCAGTCCGATCGCGGCCCGGAGCGAGTCCAGGGTCAGCTCGCGCACGTCGTGGCCGCCGATCAGGACCGCGCCGTGGGTGACGTCGTAGAAGCGCGGCAGGAGCAGGGAGAGGGTGGACTTGCCGGAGCCGGAGGAGCCGACGACGGCGAGGGTCTCACCGGGGCGGATCTCGAAGCTGAGCCCTTCGAGGACCGGCCGCTCATGGTCGTACCCGAAGGACACGTCGTCGAACTCGACGGCCGCCGGCACGTCGGCCGGCAGGGTCCTGGTGCCGTCCTTCATCGTCGGCTCGGTGTCGATCAGCTCCAGGACGCGCTCGGTGCCGGCGCGGGCCTGCTGGCCGACGGTGAGGACCACGGCGAGCATGCGGACCGGGCCGACCAGCTGGGCGAGGTAGGTGGAGAAGGCGACGAAGGTGCCGAGGGTGATGTGCCCCCGCACGGCCAGCCAGCCGCCGAGCGCCAGCATGGCGACCTGGCCGAGGGCCGGGACGGCCTGGAGAGCGGGGGTGAACCTGCTGTTCATCCGTATGGTGCGCAGGCGCCCCGCGAAGAGGCGGCGGCCGACCTCCCGGAGCTTCCCGGTCTCCTGCTCCTCCTGCCCGAACCCCTTCACCACGCGTACGCCGCTCACCGCGCCGTCGACCACTCCGGCCACGGCGGCGGCCTGGGCCTGGGCGTACCAGGTGGCGGGGTGGAGCTTGCTGCGGCTGCGCTTGGCGATCCAGCCGAGGGCCGGGGCCACGGCCAGGGCGACCAGGGTCAGCGGCAGCGACAGCCAGGCCATGATCACCAGGGAGATCAGGAAGAGCAGGACGTTCCCGATGGTCATCGGGAGCATGAAGAGCAGGCCCTGGATCAGCTGGAGGTCGCTGGTGGCCCGGCCGACCACCTGCCCGGTGGACAGCTCGTCCTGGCGGCGGCCGTCGAGGCGGGTGATCGTGTCGTACATCTCGGTCCGCAGGTCGTGCTGGACGTCGAGGGCGAGCCGGCCGCCGTAGTAGCGGCGGACGTAGGTGAGCGCGTAGACCGCGACGGCGGCGCCGAGCAGGGCGCCGGCCCAGGGGGCCATGGAGCGGGTGTGGCCGCCGATGACGTCGTCGATGATCACCTTGGTGATCAGCGGGACGAGGGCCACCACCGCCATGCCGGCCAGAGAGGAGCCGAGGGCCAGGACGACGTCCTTCGGATACCGCCAGGCGTAGCCCGCCAGCCGTCGTGCCCATCCCCGTTGCGCCGCCACGCCGGTGCCTCCCTCTGGACCTGATCTACCGGAAGGCACCAACGCCGACAGATGCGATTTTCATCCCGCCGTAACAAAACGAGGGCGCATGTCAGACACGTACTCGCAGGTAGTAGAACCGGGTCGTCTGTGCCTTGTTCTCATTGTCGTCGCTGACCAGCAGGACCCGCAGGCGGCCGGTGTGGTCACGCCCCGTGATCGTCATGCCCTCGATGTTGTCGAGCAGGGGGTTCGGCTGTGGCTGCTTGGCCGTGGCACCCAGGGAAGGGCAGGTGGCGATGTCCGCGAGCAGGGTCTTCTTGATCAGGCGGACGCCAGGCCGGCCGGTCAGGTTCTCGATGCCGCTGGTGTCCGTGGCGTGGCGGGGGTCGGCCAGGTAGAGGCGCACGGTGTTGCCGACGCCCGCGGTGAAGCCGCGCTCCAGGACGAGGAGGCGGCCGTCGGGGGTGGCCTGGACCTCCGGGACGCCGAGGCCGGCGTCGGTGCGGTAGGCGTACTGGGCGGCGAGCCGGAAGCCGCCGTGGTGGCGGGTCCAGGTCTGGAAGCGGACGATGTCGCCGGAGTCGCCCGAGAGCGCGCCCTCCATGGAGGCCAGCAGGGTGTGGCTGCCGGGCAGCAGGGTCAGGCCCTCGAAGGTCTGGTTGCGGGTGGCGCGGCCGGCCGGGGCGGCCAGGAGGGAGGACGGGACCGGGAGGCGGTCGAGGATCTTCCCGTCCCAGGAGTAGCGGCGCACGGACGGCTCGGTCTCGGAGGAGATCAACCGGGTGCCGTCGCGGTCGATGACGAGCCCCTCGGAGTCGAGGACGGCACCCCTCTCGTCGGCGAGAGGGACGGCCGAGGTCGGCTGGAGGCTCTTCGGGTCCAGACCGAACAGCACCGAGCGGTCCTCCAGCGCGGCGAGGGAGCCGTCCCGGTCCACCGCGAGCGCGGAGAAGTTGCCGACGACGGTGCCCTGGTACGTCGTCTTGTCGAGCACATCGGAGAAGCGGTCGATGGAGACGGCGGGCGAACAGGCGTTGCCCTGGACGGAGTTGGCGCTTGCGGGCCCGGCGGCGGTCAGGCAAGTGGCCGCCGCCAGGCCGGCGGTGAGCGTGGCGAGTACGGTTCTCAGGCGCATGGGCGTCACCGTAGAACGGTCCGGTGACCGGCGGGAGACCGCCTCGTGAAGGCTCAGCCCTGCGGCGGTACCGCCACGAACGCCTCGCTGGGCGCACTGGTCGGGGTGTACCGCGTGACGGAGGACGTCGTCGGCACCAGGTCCTTGTGGATGGCCTTGGCGACGTTCTGGATGGTGGTCACGCCGTAGTCCATGGTGCTGTTGTCCTGCGTCAGCACGCTGACCATGTAGTCGTGGCCGCCGCCGTTGAAGGTGCCCAGGCTGTGCACCCGCCAGCCGTGCGTGGCGCGCTGCAGCCAGCCGTTCTTGACGTGCACGGCGACCGAGGAGGGCGCCCCGGCGGGCGTGCCCCAGCGCTGCGACGAGATGACCTTGCCCATCAACTTCAGGATGTAGGCGCGGGAGTTGTCGCTCAGCACGGTGTTCTTGGCGGTGACGAGCTTGAGCAGCTTCTGCTCGTCGGTGACGTTGATCTGGGTCAGGCCCCAGTAGCCGCCCGCACCCGGTGTGGTCTTTGTCATGCCGGCGGCGGACAGGAAGCCCTTGATCTTCGTCAGGCCCAGCTGCTTCCACAGCTTGCTGGTCGCGTCGTTGTCGGACTTGGTGATCATGGCCGTGGCGAGCGACTGCTCGGTGCTCGTCAGATACCGGTTGTGCTTCTTCGCGTCCCACAGCAGCGTGGCGAGGACGGTGACCTTGACCGTGCTGGCCGAGTCGTAGGCGCTGGTGGCGCGCAGGGTGCAGGTGGTCTTGGTGGAGCGGTCGTACAGGCCGATCGCGACGGTGCCCTTGCGGTTCGCGAGCGCCGCCGTGATGTCCTTCTGCAGCTTGGTGGCCAGGCCCGCCTTGGCTGACGTACAGCTGACGGCGGGCGCGACCGCCGCGGCCGGAGCGGCGACGGTGACGGCCGGTATGAGCACCACGGCGCCGAGGGCGGCTGCGAGCGCACCGGCGCGTATGGAGGTACGGGAAGTCATACCTGTGTTGACACACAGAGCCGGCCAAAAGTTGCACGCGTGTTCCTAGTTCGGGAGTTCGATCAGTGCGAAAGTCTCGACCGGTGCCGGGCGGGACACCCACAGGCTCTCCCCAGGCGGGCCACAGCCGTCACCCATCGCCGCACTGCACGGTGCACTGGTGACATCTGCCACCGATCCCCTCTCCCACCCGACCGTGACGCCCGCTCCGCCGTCCCCGGCCGCGGACCCGGCGCCCCGCTGGTCGCTCCCCGCACTGGTCGCGATCATGATCCTGGCCGCGGTGCTCTACTCCTGGAACCTCTCCGGCTCCGGCCTCAACAGCTTCTACAGCGCGGCCGTGCTCAGCGGCACGCAGAGCTGGAAGGCGTGGTTCTTCGGCTCGCTGGACGCGGGCAACTTCCTCACCGTCGACAAACCGCCCCTCGCCCTCATGGTCATGGGCCTGTCCTGCCGCGTCTTCGGCTTCGGCACCTGGCAGATGATGGCTCCGATGATCGTGGCCGCACTGGCGACGATCTGGGTCCTGCACGCCTCGGTGAAGCGGGTGTGGGGCCACGGCGCGGCGGCACTCGCGGCCCTGGTCCTGGCGCTGACCCCGATCACCGTGGCCATCAACCGGGACAACAACCCCGACACGCTGCTGGTCCTGCTGATGGTCGGCGGGGCGGCCCTGGCCCTGCGCGCGGCGGCGGGCGGCCGTCTGCTGCCGCTGCTCGGCTCGGCGGTCTGCTTCGGTCTCGCCTTCAACGCCAAGATGCTGCAGGGCTACATCGCGCTGCCCGCGGTCTTCGCGGTCTACCTGTACGCGGCCCGCATCCCGCTCACGAAACGGATCGTCAATCTGCTGCTCGCGGCCGTGGCGCTGGCGGTGTCGAGCTTCTGGTGGGCGGCCGCGGTGTCGCTGGTCCCCGCCGCCGACCGCCCCTACATCGGTGGTTCGACGGACGGCACGGCCTGGAACCTGATCATGGGGTACAACGGCCTGGGCCGGGTCTTCGGCGGCGAGGGCAACGGCGTAGGCGGTGGCGGCGGAGGCGGCTTCTCCGGTTCCGCGGGCATCGGCCGGCTCTTCAACGACATCCTCGGCGGCCAGATCTCCTGGCTGATCCCCTTCGCGGCCCTCGCCTGCGGCGGCGGTCTGATCCTCCGCGGCCGCGCCCCGCGCACCGACCTCGCCCGAGCCGCACTCGTGCTGTGGGGCGGCTGGACGGCCCTGCACTACCTGACCTTCGCCATGGCCGAGGGCACCATGCACCCGTACTACACGACCGCGCTCGCGCCCGGCATCGCCGCGCTGTGCGGAGGCGGCGGCGTGATGCTGTGGCGGGCCTTCCGGACGGACAAGCGCTGGGCGTGGGTCCTGCCGGCCGCTCTCACGGTCACGGCACTGTGGGCGATCGTCCTGCTCCGCCGGGCATCCGGCTGGAACACCTGGCTGTGGCCCACGATCGGCGTGGTCATGGCGGCGGCCGTGGCGGGCCTGCTCCTCTTCCGCACCGGCAACCGGGCACGGCTGCTGGCGGCCTCCGTGGCGGCGGCGGTCGTGGCGGCCGCCGCCGGACCGGCAGCGTACGCGTGGTCGGTGCCGTCGGAGTCCGGCGGCGGTGGCATGGGCGGTACGAATCCGACGGCGGGCCCCTCGACGGGGAGCGGCTTCGGCGGCGGCCCCGGTGGGGGCAACCGGGGCGGCTTCCCCGGCGGCGGGAACGGCGAGCTGCCCGAGGGCGGCCAGAACGCCCGGGCGGGCGGCGGCTTCCCGGGCGGGGCCGCACCGAGCGGCGCCCCCGGCGCGGGAACGCAGGGAGGCAACCAGCAGGGCGGGGGCTTCCCCGGCGGCCAGAACGGTGAACTCCCGGGCGGAAGCAGCGGATCGACGGGCACCGCCCCAGGCGGTACGGGGACCGGCTCCGGCAGCGCAGGCGGTCAGCGGTCCGGCCGCACGGGCGGCTTCGGCGGTGGCGGCATGGGCGGCGGCGCGAGCACCGAACTGATCTCCTACCTGAAGAAGCACCAGGACGGCGCCGAGTGGCTGCTGGCGGTGTCCAACTCACAGAGCGCCGCACAGATCGAGCTCAGCAGCAACGTGCCCGTCATTTCCATGTGGGGCTTCACCGGCACCGACAACGCGATGACGGTCGCCAAACTGAAGGAGCTCGTGAAGAAGGGCGAGCTGCACTACATCCAGATCGGCAGCGGCGGTGGCATGGGCGGCGGGCCCGGCGGCGGCGGCAGCCTCAGCACCGAGGTGTCGAACTGGGTGAAGAAGCACGGTACGGCGGTGAAGGAGAGCGCGTACAGCAAGAGTTCGAGCACGTCGAAGTCGTCTTCGGACTCTTCGGGCTCCTCGAGTTCCTCGTCCTCTTCTTCGTCTTCTTCGTCTTCTTCGTCGCAGAGCAACAGCTCGACGCTCTACCGTCTGGACCCGTCGGACGTCAGCTGACACAACTCTCTTGAAAACGGCCCCCGATCACCGGATCGGGGGCCGTTTGTCGTGTTCCTTCACCTGATGGAAACGTCCCGCTCATTGCACAGGCTGCATGCCCATGCCACGCTCCCGGTTGCCGCCTCCATTCAACCCGCGTAGAACGGACCCCACATGATGCTGGCGACACCCCCACGCCGCTGGAAGGCACTGGCGCTGACCACGGCAGCCGTGCTGGTCGGCCTCACCGCCCCCACCCTGACCGCGACCCCGGCAGCGGCGACCACGACCGCGTACGACTCGACGTACTACAAGAACGCCGTCGGCAAGACCGGCACGAGCCTGAAGTCGTCTCTGCACACGATCATCGGCTCGGGTGTGACGAAGCTGTCGTACTCGGCCCTCTGGGACGCCCTGAAGAGCACGGACCAGGACCCGAACAACAGCAGCAACGTGATCCTGCTGTACTCGGGCATCTCCCGCAGCAAGTCGCTCAACGGCGGTGACAGCGGCGACTGGAACCGCGAGCACGTCTGGGCGATCTCGCACGGTGGCCTCACGACCTCGACCGGCCCCGGTACCGACCTGCACCACATCCGCCCGGAGGACGTGGCGGTCAACGCCAAGCGCGGCAACCTCGACTTCGACGCGGGCGGCAGCACGTTCACCAACAGCGGCGGCAGCAAGGCCGACTCCGACTCCTTCGAGCCGCGCGACGCCGTCAAGGGCGACGTCGCCCGCATGATCCTCTACATGGCGGTCCGCTACGAGGGCGACGACGGCTTCGCCGACCTCGAACCCGACGACAAGGTCGGCAACGGCAGCAACCCCTACATCGGCAAGCTGTCGATCCTGAAGAAGTGGAACGACGAGGACCCGCCGGACGCCTTCGAGGAGCGCCGCAACCAGGTCATCTACGACTCCTACCAGCACAACCGGAACCCGTTCATCGACCACCCGGAGTGGGTCGACGAGATCTGGTAGGCGGGCGGCAGCCAGCGGCTGTCAGAACGGAGTGGGCGCCGGTTGTACTAGTTCTACTAGTTCGCCCACACCGGTGACGTCGATCTTGGGCCCGGGCGTGTCCCCGATCCGGAACAGGAGCATGGCGATGCCTCGGCACCTCCGCCGAGACATTCCAACTCCCCTTTCTGGAGAGGCTCGTGAAGATTCGCTCTTGGTCGCTGGCCGCCGCTCTCGCCCTGACCGCCCTGCTCCTGCCCGCCCAGACCGCCTCGGCCCAGGCCGCCGCGCCCTCCTGTCCCGACGGCTCGGTGTGCTTCTGGAGCGGGGACGGCTTCGGCGGGGACTACTGGGAGTGGACGTCCCGCAGCGGCTACCGCGACATGCCGCCCAACCTCCACGACAACGTGGGCTCCTTCGTCGCCTCCACCCGCGCCTGCTTCATCAACTGGGACCCGGTGGAGAAGCGGGACGTCTTCAACGGCGACTGGCGCTCCCAGTACTCCGGCGACTTCGGCGGGCGGATCGACGGGGTGGGCGCGGGCGCCTGCTGACCCCGGGCAGCCGCGGACCGGCGCGGCATGCTGATCCACATGCCTGATGACCCGGGCGGACGCTGGTCCTTCGAGACGGCGCGCGAGCCTGCCCGGTTCGACGCCGGCCAGGTCGACGGCGTTTCTGGAACGGAACACGCCGTGGACGCCGACGGGACGCTGTGCGGCATTCCGGAGCAGCGACCGCCGACACGCTGAAGACCGAACGCGCCAAGGGCCGGCAGGGCCCCTGGCGCGTGGTGTGGTCCGTCCGCGTCACCGACCACCGGTGCACGCCCCACGGAGACGGCGACAACTGCGAGCCGTACGACACGGTCCTGGACGCCGGCACCGGAGAGATCTACGGCTGGTGAGGCGCCGTATGCCACGCTCCCCTCATGGCTGACGCGGACGACAGCCGGCGGCACGTCTTCCTCGACCCGGACGGGACTGGCCGGTGGAATTGCTCGACCGGCTCAGGGCCGCCGTCGCCCTCCACATCTACGGCTCCGGGAACCGGCACGACCTGTTCCTTGCCCGCCGGCTATCGACGAGACCCGCCTCGCCGAGTTCGACGAGGCACGGGTTCCGGTCGTGACACCTGACGGGCCCGGGGTGCTGGTCCGGGAGAACTCCGGCTGGGCAGTAGGCGTCCTAGCCCAGGTGCGTAGGCGCGAACATCCGCAGGACCGCCGGGAGTACGACCACCGACGGGCCCGGTGACGCGAGCGCCTTCGCCAGGTCCGTCTCCAGGGTCTCCGGGCTCGTGCGGATCCCGGGGACGCCGAAGGACTCGGCGAGCGCCACATAGTCCGGGCGGGTCAGTTCCGTGGCCGTCGCCTGGCCGAAGGCGTCCGTCATGTACTCGCGCAGGATGCCGTAGCCGCCGTCGTCGACGATCAGCCAGGTGACCGGCAGGTCGTACTGCTTCGCCGTCGCCAGCTCGGCGATCGAGTACAGGGCACCGCCGTCGCCGGACACCGCCAGGACCGGGCGGGTCGGGTCCGCGGCCGCCGCGCCGAGCGCCGCGGGGAAGCCGTAGCCGAGGCCGCCGGCGCCCTGGGCCGAGTGCATCAGGTTCGTGCTGCGCGGGTCGAAGGCCGACCATGCCCAGTACGCCAGGATCGTCATGTCCCAGAGCGACGGGGAGCCGTCGGGCAGCGCCCGGCGGACCGACCTCAACACGTCCTGTTCCAGGGTCAGTTCCTGGGAGGCGATGCGCTCACCGACACGGGACAGCACCTCGCGCACCCGCTGCTGCACCGACTCGTCCGTGCGCTCCTCCACCGTCTCCAGCAGGGCCTGGAGCGCCAGGCGGGCGTCCGCGTGGATGCCGAGCGCCGGGTAGTTGGACTCCAGCTTGCCGAGGTCCGCCTCGATCTGGATCACTCGGCCCCGGGGCTTGAACGTGTGGTAGTTCGAGGAAAGTTCGCCGAGGCCCGAGCCGACCACCAGAAGGACGTCCGCGTCCTCCAGGAAGTCCGTCGTGTGGCGGTCCTCCAGCCAGGACTGGAGGGAGAGGGGGTGCTCCCAGGGGAACGCGCCCTTGCCGCCGAAGGTGGTGACGACGGGTGCGTCCAGCTTCTCGGCCAGTTGCAGAAGCTTGCCCGAGGCGTCCGAGCGTACGACCCCGCCGCCCGCGATGATCGCCGGGCGGGCGGCACAGGACAGCAGGTCCGCTGCCACCGCGGTGAGTTCGGGGCGCGGGGCCAGGTCGTCCGGGGTCGCGTCCATCGCCGTCACCACGGGCAGGGCGGTCTCGGCGAGCAGGACGTCCTGCGGGATCTCCACCCACACCGGGCCGTGCGGAGCCGTCAGCGCCGACTGCCAGGCCGCCGCGACGGCGGAGGGGATCTGGGACTGGGTGCGGACCGTGTGGACCGACTTCACCACACCCCGGAACGAGGCCGCCTGGTCCGGGAGTTCGTGGAGGTAGCCGTGGCGGCCACCGCCCAGACCGGCCGTCGGGATCTGGCTGCTGATCGCCAGGACGGGCGCGGAGGCGGCGGCTGCCTCCTGCAGGGCGGCCAGCGAGGTCAGCGCGCCGGGGCCCGTCGAGAGCAGCAGCGGTGCCGCCTCGCCGGTGATCCGGCCGTACGCGTCCGCCGCGAAACCCGCGTTGTTCTCCACCCGCAGGCCGATGTAGCGGAGGGCGGAGCGGCGCAGGGCGTCGAACATGCCCAGGGCGTGCTGGCCGGGCAGACCGAACACCGTCGTGGCGCCGAGCCCGGCCAGGGTCTCCACGACCAGGTCTCCGCCGTTGCGCCCGGGGGGCGGGTTCAGCGCGGTCGAGATCTGTGCCGCCGTCGGGCGGAGTACCAGGTCGTGGTCGTGAGTCACTGCGCTTCCGCGTCCTTCCGTGCCGCCGCGATCTGGCGGCTCATGATGGTGGTCAGTTCGTAGGCCGTGTGGGAGGCCGCGACCGAGGTGATCTCGGCGTGGTCGTACGCCGGCGCGACCTCGACGACGTCCGCCGAGACCAGGTTGCACGATGCCAGCCCGCGCAGGATCTCCAGGAGTTCGCGGGAGGTCATGCCGCCCGCCTCCGGCGTGCCCGTGCCGGGCGCGTGGGCCGGGTCGAGGCAGTCGATGTCGATGGAGATGTACAGCGGCCGGTCGCCGATGCGCTGGCGCAGCTGGTCGGCGACCTCGTCGGCGCCGCGGCGGTAGATGTCCGCGGAGGTGACGATGCCGAAGCCCATCTTCTCGTCGTCGGTGAGGTCCTGCTTGCCGTACAGCGGGCCGCGGGTGCCGACGTGGGAGAGCGCCTCGGTGTCGAGGATGCCTTCCTCCACCGCGCGGCGGAACGGGGTGCCGTGCGTGTACTCGGCGCCGAAGTAGGTGTCCCAGGTGTCCAGGTGGGCGTCGAAGTGGAGCAGGGCGACCGGGCCGTGCTTCTTCGCGACCGAGCGGAGGAGGGGGAGGGCGATCGTGTGATCGCCGCCGAGGGTCATCAGACGGGCGCCGGTGCCGAGGAGGTCGTCGGCGGCCGCCTCGATCGTGTCCACGGCCTCGTTGATGTTGAACGGGTTCACGGCGATGTCGCCGCCGTCCGCGACCTGGGCGAGGGCGAAGGGAGAGGCGTCCTGCGCCGGGTTGTAGGGGCGCAGCAGCCGGGACGCCTCGCGGATCGCGTTGCCGCCGAAGCGGGCGCCCGGCCGGTACGAGACGCCGGAGTCGAACGGCACGCCCACGACGGCGACGTCGGCGGTGCCGACCTCGTCCAGGCGGGGCAGCCGGGCGAAGGTCGCGGGGCCGGCGTACCGCGGGATGCGGGAGGAGTCGACGGGGCCGCGGGGCGTCTCGTTGCTGCTCATGGTGAAATGCCTTCTTTCCTGCGCTTCATCGCGCATGTACTGCTTTCCCTACGACTCTACTGGTGAGCCGGGACCGGTTCGGACGCAAGTTCGGGGGACCGTCCCGCCAGGCGCTCGCGCCAGGTGGTGAGGACGGCCTCGTCGGTGGGCTTCGTGGCCAGGGAGACGGCCACGTAGACGGCGAGGGAGGCGAGCAGGCCGTAGTAGACGGGCTCGTTGGCGAGGATGCCGTAGCCCGCCATCAGGCCGATCACGGCGAGGCCGCCGACGATCACGGAGGCCAGCGCACCCTGCACGGTGCCGCGCTTCCACAGCAGTCCGCCGAGGATCGGGACGAGCAGGCCGGCGACGAGGAGGTTGTAGGCGACCGTCAGGGCCTCGACGACGTTGTTCAGCGCGATCGCCGTGCCGATCACCCCGATGCCCATGATCAGGATGAAGACGCGGTTGCCCTTGACCTCGTCGTGTTCCTCGCCGTCGCGGCGCACCACGCCGCGCAGCCGGGACCAGATGTCGTTGTTGGCGACGGTGGCGCAGGCGATCAGGGCGCCGGAGGAGGTCGACATCACGGCGGCGAGGGCGGCGGCCAGCACCAGGCCGCGCACGCCGACGGGCAGTTCGTCCTTGACGATGGTCGCGAAGGCGTCGTCCGGGCTGCCGAGCTTGGGGTAGAGCACCTTGGCGGCGGTGCCGATGACGGCGCCGGCGAGGGCGTAGGCCAGACAGTAGGTTCCGGCCACCGTGCCGCCCCACCTGGCGGTCTTGTCGCTGCGCGCGGTGAACACGCGCTGCCAGATGTCCTGGCCGATCAGCATGCCGAAGGTGTAGATCAGCACGTAGGTGAAGATCGTCTCGCCGCCGATGCCCAGCGGGTCGAAGTACGAGGTCGGCAGCTTGGCCTTCATCTCGGAGAAGCCGCCCGCCTTGACCACCGCGATGGGCAGCAGGAGCAGGAGCACGCCGATCGTCTTGACCACGAACTGCACCATGTCGGTGAGCGTGATGGACCACATGCCGCCGAGCGTCGAGTACGCGACGACGATCGAACCGCCGAGGATGATCGCGACGGTGCGGTTCATGTCGAACAGCACGTCGAAGATCGTGGCGTAGGCGATGGTCGAGGTGACGGCCAGCATGAGGGTGTACGCCCACATGACCACGCCGGAGATGACACCGGCCCGGCCGCCGTAGCGCAGGTCCAGCATCTCGGAGACCGTGTAGACCTTCAGCCGGGCGATGCGCGCGGAGAAGAAGACCGACAGGGCCAGCAGGCCGAGGCCGATGGTGAAGACCATCCAGGCGCCGGAGAGGCCGTACTGGTAGCCGAGGCCGACGCCGCCGATGGTGGACGCGCCGCCGAGGACGATCGCGGCCATGGTGCCGGAGTACATGGCGGGCCCGAGGCGGCGGCCCGCCACCAGGAACTCGCTCTTCGACTTGGCGCGACGCATGCCCCACCAGCCCATCGCCAGCATGCCGGCGAGATAGACGACGATCACTGTGTAGTCGACGGCCATGGGGCCCTCCTTCGCGCACTGTCGGTGGCGTGTCGTGCAGATACATGGGGGCGCCGGCAGCGGATCGCGGGGACATCCGCCCGTACCCGCGGCTGCCGTGCTGACTTGACACTAGGTGGCCGGAAAGCGACTGCGAAGTGTACGTTTCATCCATACGAACGGGGCGGGATGGAGGAAACGCACATCATGCCCGAGACGATCACCCCAGCCGTCCCACCGACCCCACCCGTACCGCTCTCGGCGCTGCTGGCCCGGGAGGATCTCGCGCTGCGCCAGATCGCGGGCCCCTCGGACCCGGACATCGTGATCCACTGGGCGCACACCTCGGAGATGGCTGACCCGTACCCGTACCTGCTGGGCGGCGAGCTGCTGCTCACGGCCGGGGTGCACATCCCGGAGGCGGCGGGCTCGGGGACCTACTTCGACGACTACGTCTCGCGGATCGTGGCCGCGGGCGGGGCTGCCCTCGGCTTCGGCCTGGCCCCCGTGCACGACACGGTGCCGCGCGCCCTGGTCGCCGCCTGCGACACCCACGGCCTCCCGCTCCTGGAGGTCCCGCCGCAGACGACCTTCTCCGGCGTCGCCCGCGCGGTCTGGCAGCTGATGGCGCAGGCCCGCCTGGCCGAGCTGCGCCGGGTCACGGAGGCCCAGCAGAGCCTCGCGGCCGCCGCCTCCCGCCCCGACCCGGTCCCCTCGGTCCTGCGCCAGCTGGCCCAGCGTCTGAGCGGCCACGCGGCCCTGTACGGATCCGACGGCACCGAGATCGCCGGAGCGGGCCGGGAACAGGCACAGGGGGTCCAGGAGGCACTGTCGGCCCTGACGGCGGTCGTACGGCCGCCGGGCCGGCCGACTCCCCCGCCGGACCACGAGCCGGACGGCGTCTCCCGTCCCGCCCCCGTCCCCACCTCCCCCACCCCCACATCCGCCACCGACACCCTCGGTGACACCCACCTGGCCGCCTACGCCCTCGGCGCCGGAGGCGGGTTCGTGCTCGGGGTGGCCAGTGCGAGGCGTGAGCCGGGGGACCACACCATCGCCTCCGTCGCCGCGGTCCTGCTCTCCCTGCTCACCGGTGAGCACCACAGCGGGGCCGGAGCGGCTCGCTCCTCCGCGCTCGTGCGGCTGCTGCTCGGCTCGGCCCCGGAGGAGGTGGCACCGCTCGTCGGAGAGGGGCGGTGGGTCGTGGTGCACGCGCGGCCGGAGTCGCAGCTGCCGGACGCCGTGGCCGCCTCCGCGCTGGGCGCGGCCCTGGGCTCGCCGCTGGTCGACCTCGCCCGTGACGTCGTACGGGTGCTGGTGCCCGCCGAGCGGGAGCCGGTCGGGCAGCCGGGCTGGACGCTCGGGGTCAGCGCGGCCGTCGGCCCGCGGGAGTGGCCGGCCGCGGACACCCAGGCGGCCCGTGCCCTGGCCCGCGCCCGTGCCACCCGCGCTCCGCTGGTCCGGCACGGCGCCCGCCCCGGGCTGGAGGACCTGGTGCCCCCGGCGGACGCCCAGGCGCACGCGCGTGCGCTGCTCGCCCCGCTCGCCGCTCAGCCCGCGCTCGCCGAGACCTTGCGCGCCTGGCTGTCCCTGCACGGCAGTTGGGACCGTACGGCGGTGGCGCTGGACGTGCACCGCAACACCGTGCGGCAGCGGATCGCCCGCTGTGCGGCGTTGTTGGAAGCCGACCTGGACGACCCGGACGTACGGATGGAGTTGTGGTTCGCGCTGCGGCAGCGGTGAGTGACCCGTGTCCCAGGGGGCGATATGCCGGAGACGCGCCGAGCCCGCTGGCCTCACAATGGGAGGCATGCCGATATCCGGGACACCCAGCCGCGCCCAGCTCGTCGACCACCTGGTGAGGACCCGTATCGCGGGGGACGTCGCCACACCCCGCGAGAACAACCTCTCCCACTACCGCAGGCTGGCCAACGGCGAGCGCAACTTCTGGTTCGGGCTGGAACTTGACGACCGCTGGACGGACGAGCAGGACGTGCTCGCGGTCATGGCCGAACGGGTGGGTGTCAACGACGATCCCGAGTACCGGTACGGACAGGACACCATCGACCCCGAGCTGACCGTGGACGCCCTGGAGCGCCTCGCGCTCAGACTGCGCAAGGCGGCCGACGGGCAGCAGCGGGTGCTGTTCGCCACCGGCCACCCGGGCGGCCTGCTGGACGTGCACCGGGCCACGGCCGCCGCGCTGCGCGCCACCGGCTGCGAGATCGTCGTCATCCCGGACGGGCTGCAGACGGACGAGGGGTACGTCATGCAGTTCGCGGACGTGGCCGTGCTGGAGCACGGGGCGACGCTGTGGCACACGCACTCCGGCGAGCCGATGCGGGCGATCCTGACGGGACTTGAGCGTGAGGGGCGTCCGCTGCCCGACCTGGTGGTCGCCGACCACGGCTGGGCCGGGTACGCCGGACAGCACGGCGTCGACTCCGTCGGGTACGCCGACTGCAACGACCCCGCACTGTTCCTCGCCGAGTCCGAGGGCACCCTCCAGGTGGCGGTCCCACTCGACGACCATGTGCTCAGTCCGCGCTACTACGACCCCATGACGGCGTATCTGCTGGCGGAGGCGGGCCTGGCCTGACGGTCCGCCACACACGAGGTGCGGCCCCGCCGGCGGGGCCGCACGCCGCGCTCAGTGTGTGGTCGTGTCTCGGACCTCAGTGACCGCCTCCTCCGCCGCCGTGGCCTCCGCCACCGCCGCCGTAGCCTCCGCCACCGCCGCCGTAGCCTCCGCCGCCGTAGCCTCCGCCGCCGTAGCCTCCGCCGCCGTAGCCGCCGTGGTCACCTCCGCCGTAGCCGCCATGGTCACCGCCGCCGTAGCCGCCGTGGTCACCTCCGTAGCCGCCGTAGTCGTCGTCATCGTCGCCCCACCAGCCGTGGTCGCCGTGACGTCCGTCGTCACCACGGTCCGAGCTGCAGGAGCCGTGGTCGGACGAGGTCGCCGAGGCGGTGCCTGCCGCGCCCACCGCGGCTCCACCGGCCAGAAGCAGACCGGCTGCGGACATCGCGACAAGGCGCCTCGTGCGCTGTGATCGCATGGGAAATACCTTCCGTCTCCATCGTCTCTCGCGGCTCCTGGAGGGAGCCCGAGGTGATGGCCGTCGCCGCGGGATGAGGAAGAGAGCGGCGCGGTCTTCAGGTGTCGCCGCGGCATGTCGGGCCGCACGGCGCATGCCATCGATGCCGACGCCTGCAGCCACCCGTGCGTGGTCGCGCGAGCCTGCGCTGCGGCTGAGGTCCGAGGGGTACGGATCCTCGTCGGCCGAGCGTGCCGTGCGCTGCGGCTTTCACTCGAAGAGCCTAGTACCCCTTGCGTCACTCGTCATT
This sequence comes from Streptomyces sp. NPDC005728, assembly GCF_040630895.1. Classification (NCBI taxonomy): domain Bacteria; kingdom Bacillati; phylum Actinomycetota; class Actinomycetes; order Kitasatosporales; family Streptomycetaceae; genus Streptomyces; species Streptomyces sp. NPDC005728. Next base: position 69,166 of record NZ_JBEXYL010000007.1, on the reverse strand, counting down.
TCGGGCGAAGGTCCGCCGAGCGGGTCCCGGAGTGGGATCCGGACGGACCCGGTGTGCCTCAGTCCGACCGGGGGACGCGGACCACGCCCTCCTGGATGACCGAGATGGCGAGCTGGCCGTCCCGCGTGTAGATGCGGGCCTGGCCGAGGCCGCGGCCGCCGTGCGCGGACGGTGACTCCTGGTCGTACAGCAGCCACTCGTCGGCGCGGAAGGGCCGGTGGAACCACATCGCGTGGTCCAGGGACGCCCCGACAACGTCCCCGACGGCCCAGCCGCCGCGCCCGTGCGCGAGCAGCACGGAGTCGAGGAGGGTCATGTCGGAGACGTAGGTGGCGAGGACGACATGGAGCAGCGGGTCGTCGTCGAGTTTGCCGTTGGTGCGGAACCACACCTGGCTGTGCGGTTCGCGCGGCTCGCCGAACTTCCCGTACGGCGGCTCGTCCACGTACCGCAGGTCGATCGCCTCGCGGGCCTCCAGGAACTTCTCCACGACCGCCGCGCCCAGGTGGTCGTAGCCGCCCAGCCGCTCCTCGGAGGTGGGCAGGGTCTCCGGGTCCGGGGCGGGCGGCATGGGGGTCTGGTGGTCCAGGCCCTCCTCGTACGTCTGGAAGGACGCCGAGAGGTGGAAGATCGGCTTGCCGTGCTGGACGGCCACCACGCGGCGGGTGGTGAAGGACCGCCCGTCGCGGATGCGGTCGACGTTGTAGACGATCGGCGCGCCGGGGTCGCCCGGGCGCAGGAAGTACGCGTGCAGGGAGTGGGCGAGCCGGTCCACGGCGACCGTGCGTCCGGCGGCGACCAGCGCCTGCGCCGCAACCTGCCCGCCGAACACGCGGGGTACGACGGCGGAGCGGGACTGGCCGCGGAAGATGTCCTCCTCGATCTGCTCCAGGTCGAGCAGATCGAGGAGGTCCTGAAGTGCCTGGCTCATGACGTTAGTTGTACCGGCCAGTGATTGCGGAGACCTTACAGACCCATGTCCTTGGCGATGATCGTCTTCATGATCTCGCTGGTGCCGCCGTAGATGCGGTTGACGCGGTTGTCCGCGTACAGGCGGGCGATCGGGTACTCGTTCATGAAGCCGTAGCCGCCGTGCAGCTGGAGGCAGCGGTCGATGACGCGGTGCGCGACCTCGGTACAGAAGAGCTTCGCGGAGGCGGCCTCGGCGGGGGTCAGCTCGCCGGCGTCGAGGGCCTCCGTCGCGCGGTCGGCGACGGCCTCGGCGGCGTCCACCTCGGCCTGGCAGGCGGCCAGCTCGAACTTGGTGTTCTGGAAGGCGGCGACGGGCTTGCCGAAGACGACACGGTCCTGGACGTACTGCTTGGCGAACCGGACGGCCGCCTTGGCCTGCGCGTAGGCGCCGAAGGCGATTCCCCAGCGCTCGGAGGCCAGGTTGTGGCCGAGGTAGTAGAAGCCCTTGTTCTCCTCGCCGAGGAGGTCCTCGACCGGGACCTTGACGTCGACGAACGCCAGCTCGGCGGTGTCGGAGGTCTTCAGGCCGAGCTTGTCGAGCTTGCGGCCGACGGAGTAGCCCTCGGCCTTGGTGTCCACGACGAAGAGGGAGATGCCGTGGCGGCGGTCCTCGGCGGTGGGCGCGGCGGTGCGGGCGCAGACGATCATGCGGTCGGCGTGCACGCCGCCGGTGATGAAGGTCTTGGCGCCGTTGAGGATGTAGTGCGTGCCGTCCTCGGAGAGCTTGGCGGTGGTCTTCATGCCCGCGAGGTCGGAGCCGGTGCCCGGCTCGGTCATCGCGATGGCCCACATCTCCTCGCCGGAGACGAACTTCGGCAGGTAGCGCTTCTTCTGCTCGTCGGAGGCGAGCAGCTTGATGTAGGGCAGGCCGAGCAGCACGTGCACGCCGGAGCCGCCGAAGGAGACACCCGCGCGGGCGGTCTCCTCGTACAGGACGGCCTCGAACTTGTAGGAGTCGATGCCGGCGCCGCCGAACTCCTCGTCGACCCGGATACCGAAGACGCCCAGCTCGGCGAGCTTGTAGTAGAACTCGCGAGGGGCCTGGCCGGCGGCGAACCAGTCGTCGTAGACAGGGACGACCTCGGCCTCGATGAAGGCGCGGATGGTCTCCCGGAACGCCTCGTGATCCTCGTTGAACACCGTACGGCGCACGCCGCCCACCTCCACGTACCTCGGCAAGACATCGGGCATGTCTAAGCGCTTGCTCAGACTCAAAGGTACCGGTGAGTACGTTCATGCGTCCAGGGTGACCTTGCCCACCCCCCGCGAGGGCCGGCGGGCGGTCGGCGTCAGTCCCCCGTACCCGCCGCCGCGAACGCCCCCCGCGCCATCCGGTGCAGCAGCGCCGCAGTGGTCCCGCGGCCCGGCAGGGTGCCCGCGCGGCCGAGGTGGGGCGTGGAGTTCAGCAGGCCGAAGACCGAGTGGACGGCGGACCTGGCGGCGGCGTCCGTCAGGTCCGGATACACCTCACGGACCACCTCCACCCACAGCTCCACGTACTGGCGCTGCAGCTGCCGCACCAGCTTGCGGTCGCTGTCACGCAGACGGTCCAGCTCGCGGTCGTGCAGGGTGATCAGGGGGCGGTCGTCCAGGGCGAAGTCGATGTGGCCCTCGATGAGCGAGTCCAGGACCGCCTCGGCGCCGGTCTGCCCGTCGGCCTCCGCCAGGCGCCGCTTGGCCCCCGTCAGCAGCTGGCCGCTGATGCCCACCAGCAGCTCCGCGAGCATCGCGTCCTTGCCCGGGAAGTGCCGGTACAGGCCGGGGCCGCTGATGCCGACCGCGGCACCTATCTCGTCGACACCGACACCGTGGAAACCGCGCTCGGCGAAGAGCCGCGCGGCCTCCTTGAGGATCTGCTCGCGACGGGTGGGGGCGTCGGTTCTGGTGACCATGCCAGCAATTCTAGACAGCGAGGTTAGCGGTCGTTAACCTGAAGGAAATGGTTAACGCTCATTAACAGTACGACCACTGGGTGAGGGGACCGCAGGATGCACGAGGCACCGGAGCTGACGAGCGCGGCCGATCCCGCGTCGGAAGCCTGGCGGGCCAATGAACAGGCCCACCTCGCACTCGGCGAGGAGCTGCGCGCCAAACTGGCCGCCGCGGCCCTCGGCGGCGGCGAGAAGGCACGCGCCCGGCACACCGCGCGCGGCAAGCTGCTGCCCAGGGACCGGGTGGACACACTGCTCGACCCCGGGTCGCCCTTTCTGGAGCTGGCCCCGCTCGCGGCCGACGGGATGTACGACGGTCAGGCACCGGCCGCCGGAGTGATCGCCGGAATCGGGCGGGTCAGCGGGCGCGAGTGCGTGATCGTCGCCAACGACGCCACCGTCAAGGGCGGCACCTACTACCCGATGACGGTGAAGAAGCACCTGCGCGCGCAGGAGGTGGCCCTCGACAACCGGCTGCCGTGCGTCTATCTCGTGGACTCCGGCGGCGCCTTCCTGCCGATGCAGGACGAGGTCTTCCCCGACCGGGACCACTTCGGGCGGATCTTCTACAACCAGGCGCGGATGTCCGGCGCCGGGATCCCGCAGATCGCGGCCGTCCTCGGTTCGTGCACGGCCGGCGGCGCGTACGTCCCGGCCATGAGCGACGAGGCCGTGATCGTGCGCGGCCAGGGGACGATCTTCCTCGGCGGCCCGCCGCTGGTGAAGGCGGCCACCGGCGAGGTCGTCACCGCGGAGGAGCTGGGCGGCGGCGAGGTCCACTCCCGGATCTCCGGCGTCACCGACCACCTCGCCGAGGACGACGCACACGCCCTGCGGATCGTGCGGAACATCGTCGCCACGCTGCCCGCGCGGCAGTCCCTGCCCTGGGAGGTGCAGCCGGCGGCCGAGCCGAAGGTGGACCCGTACGGACTCTACGGCGCGGTCCCCGTGGACTCCCGCACCCCCTACGACGTGCGCGAGGTCATCGCGCGCGTGGTGGACGGCTCCCGCTTCGCCGAGTTCAAGTCCGAGTTCGGGCAGACCCTGGTCACCGGCTTCGCCCGGATCCACGGCCACCCGGTCGGGATCGTCGCCAACAACGGCATCCTGTTCTCCGAGTCCGCCCAGAAGGGCGCCCACTTCATCGAGCTGTGCGACCAGCGCGGCATCCCGCTGGTGTTCCTGCAGAACATCTCCGGCTTCATGGTGGGCAAGGACTACGAGGCAGGCGGCATCGCCAAGCACGGCGCCAAGATGGTGACCGCGGTCGCCTGCACACGCGTACCGAAGCTGACGGTGGTGGTCGGCGGCTCGTACGGAGCGGGGAACTACTCGATGTGCGGCCGTGCCTACTCCCCCCGCTTCCTGTGGATGTGGCCCAACGCCAAGATCTCCGTCATGGGGGGCGAGCAGGCCGCCTCCGTCCTCGCGACCGTCAAGCGGGACCAGCTGGAGGCCCGGGGCGAGGAGTGGCCCGCGGAGGACGAGGAGTCCTTCAAGGCGCCCGTCCGCGCGCAGTACGAGCGCCAGGGCAACGCCTACTACGCCACGGCCCGGCTCTGGGACGACGGCGTGATCGACCCGCTGGAGACCCGTCAGGTGCTGGGCCTCGCCCTGACCGCCTGTGCCAACGCGCCGCTGGGAGACCCCCAGTTCGGCGTCTTCCGGATGTGAGGAGGGGAACCGTGTTCGACACAGTGCTGGTGGCCAACCGGGGCGAGATCGCCGTACGCGTCATCCGTACGCTCCGCTCGCTGGGCGTGCGCTCGGTGGCGGTCTTCTCCGACGCCGACGCCGACGCGCGGCACGTACGGGAGGCCGACACGGCGGTACGGATCGGTCCGGCGCCGGCCGCCGAGAGCTATCTGTCGGTGGAGCGGCTGCTGGAGGCCGCCGTCCGCAGCGGCGCCCAGGCGGTGCACCCCGGGTACGGCTTCCTCGCCGAGAACGCGGGCTTCGCGCGCGCGTGCGAGGAGGCGGGACTGGTCTTCATCGGCCCGCCGGCGGACGCGATCGCCCTCATGGGCGACAAGATCCGCGCCAAGGAAACGGTGCAGGCGGCCGGGGTACCGGTCGTGCCGGGTTCCAGCGGCAGCGGCCTCTCCGACGCCGAACTGGCCGACGCCGCCCGGGAGATCGGGACCCCCGTGCTGCTGAAGCCCTCGGCGGGCGGCGGCGGCAAGGGCATGCGCCTGGTGCGGGACATGTCCGCGCTGGAGGAGGAGATCGCGGCCGCCCGCCGTGCGGCCCGTGCCTCCTTCGGGGACGACACCCTGCTGGTGGAGCGGTGGGTGGACCGGCCCCGGCACATCGAGATCCAGGTGCTGGCGGACGGCCACGGGGGCGTGGTCCACCTCGGCGAGCGCGAGTGCTCGCTGCAGCGGCGGCACCAGAAGATCATCGAGGAGGCGCCGAGTGTGCTCCTCGACGAGGCGACCCGGGCGGCGATGGGCGAGGCGGCCGTACAGGCGGCGCGCTCGTGCGAGTACCGGGGCGCGGGCACGGTGGAGTTCATCGTGCCGGGCGGCGACCCGTCCTCGTACTACTTCATGGAGATGAACACCCGCCTCCAGGTGGAACACCCGGTCACCGAGCTGGCTGTATCCATTGGTGCGGCCGGCGCCGCGGGCGGGATCGACCTGGTGGAGTGGCAGCTGCGGGTGGCGGCCGGGGAGCGGCTGGGCTTCGCGCAGGAGGACGTCCGGCTGACCGGGCACGCGGTCGAGGCCCGGATCTGCGCCGAGGACCCCGCCCGCGGCTTCCTGCCGTCCGGCGGCACGGTGCTGCTGCTGACCGAACCCCAGGGCGACGGCGTCCGCACCGACTCCGGGCTCAGCGAGGGCACCGAGGTGGGCAGCCTGTACGACCCGATGCTGTCCAAGGTCATCGCGTACGGCCCCGACCGCGAGACGGCGCTGCGCAAGCTCCGGGCCGCCCTCGCCGAGACCGTCACGCTGGGCGTGCAGACCAACGCGGGCTTCCTGCGGCGGCTGCTGGCCCATCCGGCGGTGGTGGCGGGCGAGCTGGACACCGGGCTGGTGGAGCGGGTGGTGGACGAGCTGGTCTCCACGGACGTACCGGAGGAGGTGTACGAGGCGGCGGCGGCCGTACGGCAGGAGGCGCTGCGGCCTCGGGGCGAAGGCTGGACCGACCCCTTCTCGGTGCCGAGCGGCTGGCGGCTGGGCGGGACTCCGAAGCAGCCCGCCTTCGGCCTGCGCGTGGCCGATCCGGTCACGTACACGCCACGAGGCACCCACACCGTCGCCGAGGACCGGGTGTCCGTCACCCTGGACGGCGTCCGGCACTCCTTCCACCGGGCCGCTGACTGGATCGGCCGGGACGGCGACGCCTGGCAGGTGCGCGACCACGACCCGGTGGCCGCCTCCCTCACCCGGTCCGCACACGCGGGCGCCGACTCGCTCACCGCACCCATGCCCGGCACGGTGACCGTGGTGAAGGTCGCCGTCGGCGACGAGGTCACCGCGGGACAGAGCCTGTTGGTGGTCGAGGCGATGAAGATGGAGCACGTCATCTCCGCGCCGCACGCGGGCACGGTCGCCGAACTGGACGTCACACCGGGCACGACGGTCGCCATGGATCAGGTGCTGGCCGTCATCGCGCCCAAGGAGGCGGCGGAGTGAGCTCCGAAGGACTGCCCATGGTCGTACCGGCGCAGGCCCTGCCCGCGCGGGTGCGGATCCACGAGGTCGGCGCGCGGGACGGACTGCAGAACGAGAAGACGGCCGTGCCGACGAAGGTGAAGGCGGAGTTCATCCGCCGGCTGGCCGACGCGGGCCTGACGACGATCGAGGCGACGAGCTTCGTCCACCCCGCGTGGGTGCCCCAGCTCGCCGACTCCGAGCAGCTGTTCCCGCTCGTCGGCGGCCTCGGTGTCGACCTGCCCGTGCTGGTGCCCAACCAGCGCGGCCTGGAGCGGGCGCTGGCGCTCGGCGCCCGCCGGATCGCGGTGTTCGCGAGCGCCACGGAGTCGTTCGCGAAGGCCAACCTCAACCGCACGCTGGACGAGTCGCTGGCCGTGTTCGACCCGGTGGTGCGGCAGGCGAAAGACGCCGGCGCGCACGTGCGCGGCTATGTCTCGATGTGCTTCGGCGACCCTTGGGAAGGGGCGGTCCCGCTCCACCAGGTGGCCCGCGTCTGCACGGCCCTGCGCGACATGGGCTGCGACGAGCTGAGCCTCGGCGACACCATCGGGGTCGCCACCCCGGGCCACGTCCTCGAACTGCTCTCCCTGCTGAACGAGGAGGGCGTGCCGACGAACACGATCGGCGTGCACTTCCACGACACCTACGGCCAGGCGCTCGCGAACACCTTCGCGGCCCTGGAACACGGCGTGACCACCGTCGACGCCTCGGCCGGAGGCCTCGGCGGCTGCCCGTACGCCAAGTCCGCCACCGGCAACCTCGCCACCGAAGACCTCGTATGGATGCTGCACGGCCTCGGCATCGAGACAGGGGTCGACCTCGGCCGTCTGACCGCCACCAGCGTGTGGATGGCCGAACAGCTGGGCCGGCCCAGCCCGTCCCGTACCGTCCGCGCTCTCTCCCACAAGGACCAGTGATCAGCATGGACCACCGACTCAGCCCCGAGCTGGAGGAACTCCGCCGCACGGTGGAGGAGTTCGCGCACGATGTCGTGGCGCCGAAGATCGGCGACTTCTACGAGCGGCACGAGTTCCCGTACGAGATCGTCCGCGAGATGGGCCGCATGGGTCTGTTCGGGCTGCCGTTCCCGGAGGAGTACGGCGGCATGGGCGGCGACTACCTGGCCCTCGGCCTCGCGCTGGAGGAACTGGCCCGGGTGGACTCGTCCGTGGCCATCACCCTCGAAGCGGGCGTGTCCCTGGGCGCCATGCCCCTGCACCTGTTCGGCACGGAGGAGCAGAAGCGCGAGTGGCTTCCCCGCCTGTGCTCCGGCGAGATCCTGGGCGCCTTCGGGCTCACCGAGCCGGACGGCGGCAGCGACGCCGGGGCGACGCGCACCACGGCCCGCCTGGACCCTTCCACCGACGAATGGGTGATCAACGGCACGAAGTGCTTCATCACCAACTCGGGTACGGACATCACGGGTCTGGTGACGGTCACCGCGGTCACCGGCCGCAAGCCTGACGGCAGGCCGCAGATCTCCGCGATCATCGTTCCGTCGGGCACGCCGGGCTTCACGGTGGCGGCCCCGTACTCGAAGGTGGGCTGGAACGCCTCGGACACCCGCGAGCTGTCCTTCGCCGACGTCCGGGTGCCTGCCGCCAACCTTCTGGGCGAAGAGGGCCGCGGCTACGCCCAGTTCCTGCGCATCCTCGACGAGGGCCGCATCGCCATCGCCGCCCTGGCGACGGGCCTGGCCCAGGGCTGCGTCGACGAGTCGGTGAAGTACGCCAAGGAACGCCACGCCTTCGGCAGGCCCATCGGCGCCAACCAGGCCATCCAGTTCAAGCTCGCGGACATGGAGATGAAGGCCCACACGGCCCGTCTCTCCTGGCGCGACGCGGCCAGCCGCCTGGTCGCGGGCGAACCCTTCAAGAAGGAGGCGGCCCTGGCCAAGCTGTACTCCTCCACGGTCGCGGTGGACAACGCCCGCGACGCCACCCAGATCCACGGCGGCTACGGCTTCATGAACGAGTACCCGGTGGCCCGTATGTGGCGCGACTCCAAGATCCTGGAAATCGGCGAGGGCACGAGCGAGGTGCAGCGGATGCTGATCGCCCGGGAGTTGGGGCTCGCGGGCTGACGCAGAACCCGACGGCCGCGGCACCCTGTGGGGTACCGCGGCCGTCGCCGTCTCCCGGCCGGCGCAGGCGCCCCACCCCCTGGACATCAGCTGAGGTTAGGCTAACCTACCTTCGAACTTGTCCGGCGGGCGCCACGCCCCGGTCGAAAGCAGTCATATCCATGCCCCATGCCCGTGCCACCCACCTCACTCGCCGCGGCCTGCTCGCCGCGGGCGGCGCCCTCGGACTCGGTGCCGCGCTCGCCGCCTGCGGGGACGACAAGGGCAAAGACGGGGACTCCGGCAAGGCTGCCGAGAGCGGCAAGTCCGGCCCCTGGAGCTTCAAGGACGACCGCGGTACGACCGTGAAGCTGGACAGGATCCCCGCGAACATCGTCGCGTTCACCGGCGTCGGCGCCGCGCTCCACGACTACGGCATCCAGGTCAAGGGCGTCTTCGGGCCCACGAAGACCACCGCGGGCAAGGCCGACGTCCAGGCCGGGGACATGGACATCAGCAAGGTGACGATCCTCGGCAACACCTGGGGTCAGTTCAACATCGAGAAGTACGCGGCCCTCGCGCCCGACGTGCTCATCACGACGATGTTCGACAACGTCGGCACCCTCTGGTACGTCCCCGAGGAGTCGAAGAAGAAGATCGCCCAACTGGCCCCCGGCGTCGGCCTCTCCGTCTACGACCGTCAGCTCACCCAGCCGCTGCGGCGCATGTGGGAGCTGGCCGAGTCGCTGGGCGCGGACATGAAGGCCGCCGCGGTGACGGACGCCAAGAAGCGGTTCGAGGACGCGGCCGCCCGGCTGCGCGCCGCCGCCAAGGCCAAGCCCCAGATCAAGGTGATGGCCGGTTCCGCGAGCGACCAGCTCTTCTACGTCTCCGGCACCAACCTCTCCATCGACCTGGAGTACTTCAAGTCCCTCGGCGTGAACTTCGTGGAGCCGCCGGAGAACGCCAAGAAGCAGGGCGGCGGCTGGTACGAGTCGCTGAGCTGGGAGAACGTCGACAAGTACCAGGCCGACATCATCATGATGGACGACCGCTCCTCGACCATCCAGCCCGCCGACATCACCAAGGCGACCTGGAAGAAGCTGCCCGCGGTGAAGGCGGGGCAGGTCATCGCCCGGTCGCCGGAGCCGATCCTCTCGTACGACAAGTGCGTGCCGCTGCTGACGAGCCTGGCGGAGGCCCTCGAAAAGGCCAAGAAGGTCAGCTGACCGCCTTTCACATCCCTTCCTGAATCCCGAGCTCAGGAGCACATATGACGACGGCCGTAGCCGCCCCGTTCCGTTTCTTCTCGCTTCAGGTCGTACGGACGAGGCGGCTCGGACCGTCTCTGGTCCGGGTCACCTTCGCGGGAGCCGATCTGCACGCCTTCCACTCGGAGGGACGGGATCAGTCCCTGTCGCTCTTCCTTCCGCATCCGGGGCAGACCGAGCCGGTCGTACCGCTGGAGCTGGGGGACGGCTGGTGGCAGGGCTGGCGCGAACTCCCGGACGACGTACGGGCGGTGATGCGCTCGTACACGCTCCGTGCCCTGCGCCGGGAGCCCGACGAGATCGACATCGACTTCGCGCTGCACGGCGTCGGACCCGGCTCCGGCACCCGGGCCGGGCCCGCCTCCCGCTGGGCCTCCCGGGCCGCCGCGGGCGACCGTGTCCTGCTGCTCGGCCCGGCGATCGCAGACAACCGGGCGATCCGGTTCCGGCCCCCGCAGGACACCGATCTCGTCGTTCTCTGGGGCGACGAGACCGCCGTGCCCGCGGCCACCGCCATCCTCGAATCGCTCCCGGCCGGCACGCGTGCCCGCGCCTGGCTCGAGGTGCCGCACGCCGGTGACATCCAGGACGTGGCGACCGAGGCGGACGCGGAGATCACGTGGCTCGTACGGCGCGACGGGGCCCCCATGGCCGTCGACGCCGTGCGCGCAGACCCGCTCCCCGCCGCCGAGCGGCCGTACGTCTGGATCGCGGGTGAGTCCGGTCAGGTCAAGGCGCTGCGCCGGCACTTCGTCGGGGAGCGCGGGGTCGACCGGCGGCGGGTCACCTTCGTCGGCTACTGGCGCCAGGGGATGACGGAGGAGCAGCTGCGCGCGGCGGAGTAACTCCCGCCGAAGTGACGGCAGTCACGGGAGGGGTGCGGTTCCGAGTTCATTACTTAGGTTAGGCTAACCTAAGTTGAAGCCGCGGAACTTCACCCCTCGCCCCTTTAATCCCGCACGGATCTCCCGCACGGACAGTCCCCTCGGAGGACCCCCACATGCGCTCGCACCTGCTCAATGGCCTCACCGCGGAGCACTACCGCCGCTCTGTGACCGAAGGAGTCGAGCGCGTGGCGGCCAAACTCGCCACCACCGACCGCCCGTTCACCGGCGTCACCGTCGACGCCCTCACCCCCCGCATCGACACGATCGACCTCGACCGGCCGCTGGGCGACACCGCCGCGGCCCTGGACGAGCTGGAGGACGTCTACCTCCGCGACGCGGTCTACTTCCACCATCCCCGCTACCTCGCCCACCTCAACTGCCCGGTCGTCATCCCGGCCGTGCTCGGCGAGGCCGTGCTCTCCGCGGTCAACTCCTCCCTGGACACCTGGGACCAGTCGGCCGGCGGCACCCTCATCGAGCGCAGGCTCATCGACTGGACCACCGCCCGCATCGGCCTCGGTCCGGCCGCCGACGGCGTGTTCACCTCCGGCGGCACCCAGTCCAACCTGCAGGCGCTGCTGCTGGCCCGCGAGGAGGCCAAGCCGGGGCAGGACGGGTGGGAAGGGCGGCCCTCGCCCGGCAAGCTGCGCATCTTCGCCTCCGAGGTCAGCCACTTCAGTGTGAAGAAGTCCGCGAAACTGCTGGGCCTCGGCCAGGAGTCCGTGGTCGCCGTCCCCGTCGACCACGACAAGCGGATGCAGACCGTCGCCCTCGCCCGCGAGCTGGAGCGCTGCACGCAGGACGGTCTCGTCCCCATGGCCGTCGTCGCCACCGCCGGCACCACCGACTTCGGCTCCATCGACCCGCTCCCGGAGATCGCCGAGCTGTGCGCCCAGTACGGCACCTGGATGCACGTCGACGCCGCCTACGGCTGCGGACTGCTCGCCTCGCTGAAGTACCGGGACCGCATCGACGGCATCGAGCGGGCCGACTCGGTCACCGTCGACTACCACAAGTCCTTCTTCCAGCCGGTGAGTTCCTCCGCGGTGCTGGTCCGGGACACGGCCACCCTGCGCCACGCCACCTACCACGCGGAGTACCTGAACCCGCGCCGCATGGTGCACGAGCGCATCCCCAACCAGGTCGACAAGTCCCTGCAGACCACCCGCCGCTTCGACGCGCTCAAGCTGTGGATGACGCTGCGGGTGATGGGCGCCGACGGCATCGGCGAACTCTTCGACGAGGTCTGCGACCTGGCGGCCGAGGGCTGGAAGCTGCTGGCGGCCGACCCGCGCTTCGACGTCGTCGTCGAGCCGTCCCTCTCCACCCTCGTCTTCCGCTACATCCCGGCGGCCGTCACCGACCCGGCCGAGATCGACCGCGCCAACCTGTACGCCCGCAAGGCCCTCTTCGCCTCCGGCGACGCCGTGGTCGCGGGCACCAAGGTCGCCGGCCGCCACTACCTGAAGTTCACCCTGCTCAATCCCGAGACGACGCCGGCCGACATCGCCGCCGTCCTCGACCTGATCGCCGGCCACGCCGAGCAGTACCTGGGAGAGTCCCTTGACCGCGCGTCCTGAAACCCCGAACAAGACCTACGACTTCGTGGGGATCGGGCTCGGCCCGTTCAACCTCGGCCTCGCCTGTCTGACCGAGCCGATCGCCGAACTGGACGGCGTCTTCCTCGACTCCAAGCCCGACTTCGAGTGGCATGCCGGCATGTTCCTGGACGGCGCCCACCTCCAGACCCCGTTCATGTCGGACCTGGTCACCCTGGCCGACCCGACCTCGCCGTACTCCTTCCTCAACTACCTCAAGGAGAAGGGCCGGCTGTACTCGTTCTACATCCGCGAGAGCTTCTATCCCCTGCGGGTCGAGTACAACGACTACTGCCGCTGGGCGGCGAACAGGCTCAGCAACGTCCGCTTCAGCACCACGGTCACCGAGGTGACGTACGAGGACGACCGCTACGTCGTCCGCACCGACACCGGAGAAACGTTTCGCGCCCGGCATCTCGTCCTCGGCACGGGAACGGTCCCCTATGTTCCGCAGGCGTGCCAGGGACTGGGCGGCGACTTCCTGCACAACGCGCAGTACATGCACCGCAAGGCGGAGCTGCAGGCGAAGAAGTCCCTCACGATCGTCGGCAGCGGCCAGAGCGCGGCGGAGATCTACTACGAGCTGCTCTCCGAGATCGATGTACACGGATACCAGCTCAACTGGGTCACCCGGTCACCGCGGTTCTTCCCGCTGGAGTACACCAAGCTGACCCTGGAGATGACGTCCCCGGACTACATCGACTACTTTCGCGCGCTGCCCGAGGACACCCGCTACCGGCTGGAGAAGCAGCAGAAGGGCCTGTTCAAGGGCATCAACTCGGATCTGATCGACTCGATCTTCGACCTGCTCTACCAGAAGAACGTCGAAAGCGGCGACCGCCCGGTCCCCACCCGTCTGCTCACCAACTCCTCGCTGACCAGTGCCCGTCATGAGGACGGCTCGTACACGCTCGGCTTCCACCAGGACGAGCAGGACAAGGACTTCGAGATCCGCACCGAGGGCCTGGTGCTGGCCACCGGCTACCACTACGAGCCGCCGGCGTTCCTCGACCCGATCCGCGACCGCCTGTGCTTCGACGGCCACGGCCGTTTCGACGTCGCCCGCAACTACGCCGTCGACGTCACCGGCCGCGGCGTCTTCCTCCAGAACGCCGGCGTCCACACCCACAGCATCACCAGCCCCGACCTGGGCATGGGCGCGTACCGGAACGCGTACATCATCCGTGCGCTGCTCGGCACGGAGTACTACCCGGTCGAGAAGACCGTGGCCTTCCAGGAGTTCGCCGTATGACCTTCACGTTCCGCCCCCTCGACCCCCTGAAGGACGCCAAGCTGCTGCACGGCTGGGTCACGCATCCCAAGGCGGCGTACTGGATGATGCAGGACGCGAAGCCGGAGGACGTGGAGCGTGCCTACATGGAGATCGCGGCCGACGCTCACCACCACGCCTTCCTCGGGCTGCTGGACGGCGAGCCCTCCTTCCTCATGGAGAAGTACGATCCCGCCCACCGCGAACTGGTCGGGCTGTACGAGCCGGAGCCCGGGGACGTCGGCATGCACTTCCTGACCCCGGCCACCGGCACACCCGTGCACGGGTTCACCAGGGCCGTCATCACCGCCGTGATGGCGCACCTCTTCGAGGACCCGGCGACGCGGCGGGTCGTGGTCGAGCCCGACGTCGGCAACAAGGCCGTGCACGCCCTGAACGAAGCCGTCGGGTTCGTGCCCGAGCGGGAGATACAGAAGCCGGAGAAGAAGGCGTTGCTGAGTTTCTGCACGCGGGAGCAGTTCGTCGCGGCGGCGGGGGTGGCCGCATGAGCCTCGCCGACGCCGTGGCCCATCTGTCCCCCGAGCACTGGGACACCGCCAACCGCCTGCTGGTGCGCAAGGCGCTCGCCGAGTTCGCCCATGAGCGGCTGATCAGTCCCGAGAAGGACGGCGACCGGTACGTCGTCCGCAGCGACGACGGGCTCACCGCCTACCGGTTCGCGGCCACCCTGCGCGGCCTCGACCACTGGGCGGTCGACGCCGGCTCGATCACCCGGCACCGTGAAGGCAGCGAACTCCCCCTCGCCGCACTGGACTTCTTCATCGAGCTGCGGCAGGCGCTGGGGCTGAGCGACGACGTCCTGCCCGTCTACCTGGAGGAGATCTCCTCCACCCTGTCCGGCACCTGCTACAAGCTCACCAAGCCGGAGGTCACCTCCGCCGAGCTGGCGCGGAGCGGCTTCCAGGCGATCGAGACCGGGATGACCGAGGGCCACCCCTGCTTCGTCGCGAACAACGGGCGGCTCGGGTTCGGCGTCCACGAGTACCTGTCCTACGCGCCGGAGACCGCGAGTCCGGTCCGGCTGGTGTGGCTGGCCGCGCACCGCTCGCGGGCCGCCTTCACGGCGGGCGTCGGGATCGAGTACGAGACCTTCGTCCGGCAGGAGCTGGGCGCCGCGACCGTCGAGCGGTTCCACGGGACGCTCACCGGCCAGGGCCTCGACCCCGCCGACTACCTGCTCATACCCGTCCACCCCTGGCAGTGGTGGAACAAGCTCAGCGTCACCTTCGCCGCCGAGGTGGCCCGCCGGCACCTGGTGTGCCTGGGCGAGGGCGACGACGAGTACCTGGCCCAGCAGTCCATACGGACCTTCTTCAACTCCTCCGACCCGCACAAGCACTATGTGAAGACGGCCCTGTCCGTGCTCAACATGGGCTTCATGCGCGGGCTGTCGGCCGCCTACATGGAGGCGACCCCGGCGATCAACGACTGGCTCGCCCAGCTCATCGAGAACGACAGCGTGCTGAAGGCGACCGGGCTCTCGATCATCCGGGAGCGGGCGGCCGTCGGCTACCGGCATCTGGAGTACGAGCAGGCCACCGACCGCTACTCGCCGTACCGCAAGATGCTGGCCGCGCTGTGGCGGGAGAGCCCGGTGCCCTCGCTCGGCGAGGGCGAGTCGCTCGCGACCATGGCGTCGCTGCTGCACGTGGACCGCGAGGGCGCCTCCTTCGCGGGCGCGCTGATCGAGCGGTCGGGCCTCGCGCCCGCCGAGTGGCTGCGGCAGTACCTGCGGGTCTACTTCACCCCGCTGCTGCACAGCTTCTACGCCTACGACCTGGTCTTCATGCCGCACGGCGAGAACGTGATCCTCGTGCTGAAGGACGGGGTCGTGCAGCGCGCGATCTACAAGGACATCGCCGAGGAGATCGCCGTCATGGACCCGGACGCGGTCCTGCCGCCCGAGGTCCGGCGGATCGCCGTCGAGGTGCCCGAGGACAAGAAGCTGCTGTCGGTCTTCACCGACGTCTTCGACTGCTTCTTCCGGTTCCTCGCGGCCGACCTCGCCGCCGAGGGGATCCTCACGGAGGACGGCTTCTGGCGCACGGTCGCGGAGGTCACCCGCGAGTACCAGGAGGCGTCGCCCGAACTGGCCGAGAAGTTCCGCCAGTACGACATGTTCGCGCCCGAGTTCGCGCTGTCCTGCCTGAACCGGCTCCAGCTGCGCGACAACCGGCAGATGGTGGACCTCGCCGATCCGTCCGGCGCGCTCCAGCTGGTGGGGAACCTGAAGAACCCGATCGCCGGGTTCTGACGGCCCGCGCAGACGGACGGGCACCCCGGAGTACGGTCCTCCGGGGTGCCCGTCGGCCTTCGCTCAGTGCGTCGGCCAGGGAACCTGGGGCGACTTGTAGTACGTGATCCCGAGGGCGTCCCAGCGCGGGCCCTGGGCGGCCAGGCGGACCTGGTAGCGCGCCCAGTCGTGGGTGTCCGCCGGGGACCAGCCCAGCTCGGCCGCTCCCGCGAGGCGCGGGAACGCCATGTACTCGATGTCGGACGATCGAGTGAGCGTCTCGGACCACAGGGGTGCCTCGACGCCCTTGACGGCCGAGGCGGGTGCGCCGGGGAGGTAGGCGCCCGGGTCCCAGTCGTAGGAGCGCTTCACCTCCACCAGGCCCGCCCAGTCCAGGCCCAGCTCGGTGTCCTTCGTGTACTTCATGTCGAGGTAGATCCGGTCGGCCGGAGACAGGATCAGCCCGGTGCCGTTCTGGGCGGCCTTGGCCACCTGGGCCTTCTCCGCCGCGCTGGTGCCGTCCAGGCCCCAGTACTGGGCGAGGGCGCCCTTGGCGGGGGTGGCGCCGGTCAGCTGGTGCCAGCCGATGACCGTCTTGCCGTATTTGGCGACGATCGGCTGCACGCGGTCCATGAACTTCACGTAGTCGGCGTGGCTGGTGGAGTGCGCCTCGTCACCGCCGATGTGCAGGTAGCGGCCGGGGGTGAGCTCGGCCAGCTCGCGGATGACGTCGTCCGCGAACAGGTACGTCACCTCCTCGGGCACGCACAGCGAGCTGAAGCCGACCTCGGTGCCGGTGTACAGCGGGGGTGCGGTGCCGTCGCAGTTGAGCTTCGCGTAGGAGGCGAGGGCCGCGTTGGTGTGGCCGGGCATGTCGATCTCGGGGACGACCTCCAGATAGCGGGAGCCGGCGTAGCGGACGATCTCCCGGTAGTCGGCCTTGGTGTAGTGGCCGCCCGGGCCG
Organism: Streptomyces sp. NPDC005728; assembly: GCF_040630895.1. Lineage (NCBI taxonomy): Bacteria > Bacillati > Actinomycetota > Actinomycetes > Kitasatosporales > Streptomycetaceae > Streptomyces > Streptomyces sp. NPDC005728. The sequence continues at coordinate 52,295 of NZ_JBEXYL010000007.1, read as the reverse complement.
CCGCCGACCTGGGTGGAGCCGCCGTAGGTCGCCAGGCGCGGCCAGGAGTCGACGGCGATGCGCCAGCCCTGGTCGTCGCTGAGGTGCAGATGCAGAGTGTTGATCTTGTACAGGGCCAACTGGTCGATGTAGCGCTTGACCTGGGCGACCGTGAAGAAGTGCCGGGAGACGTCCAGCATCGCGCCGCGGTAGCCGTAGCGCGGGCGGTCCTCGATGGTGCCGCCGGCGATCCGCCAGGGGCCGGGTTGGACGCTCTTCTTCTCGACGGACGCCGGGAGCAGCTGGCGCAGGGTCTGGACGCCGTGGAAGAGGCCGGCGGGCGTGCTCGCGGTGAGGGAGACGCTTCCGGGTCCGCTGGTGAGGCGGTAGCCCTCGGCGCCGAACGGCCCGTCGGTCAGGTGGAGCCGGATGCCGTCGGCGCCCTGCCCGGTGACCGGCAGCGGGTAGCCGGTGGAGGGCCGCAGGATGCCGGCGAGGTAGGTGCCGATCCCGCGGACCTCGGCCGAGTCGTCGACGCGGACGCGGGTGGCGGCGGTGATGCGGTACGGGGATCCGTCGGGGCTGACCGAGGCGGGTGCCGGGACCACCTGGTCCAGCGGGGTCGCCGTCGTGGCCTTCGGTGCGGGCGCCGCGCCGACGGTGGACACGCCTGCCGCCGCCAGAAGCAGCAGCGAACCGAGGACGCGGGTCAGTCGGGGAGTCGTGCTGTGGTTCCGTCTCACATGCGCTCCCTTCACGAGTGGTAAAGACCACTCTCCCGCAGATCCGGTGAAACAATCCCCGCATGGCGGAAATCATCCAGAAGGACGGCACCTGGACCTTCGACGGCGACGCCCTGCGGCTGACTCCCGGGCGGGACAAGAACATCGGCCTGTTGCGCCGGACGCTGGGTGAACTCGTCGTACCGCTGGGCGCGTTGGCGGGTGTCTCCTTCGAGCAGGGGAAGAAGTCGGGGCGGCTGCGGCTGCGGCTGCGCGACGGCGCCGATCCGCTGCTGCACGCCACGGGCGGCCGGCTCGCCGAGCCCCACGACCCCTACCAGCTGACCGTGGAGTCCGACCGGTACGGCGTCGCCGAGTACTTCACGGACGAGGTGCGCAACGCCCTGCTGCTGGACGGGGTGTCACCGGACCCGGTCGCCGCGTACCTGCTGCCCGGGCCGTCGGTGCCGCTGTCCGCCTCGGCCGGGGACGGTACGGCGGGCTTCGACGGCGAGCTGGTGCGTCTGGAGTGGAACTGGAAGACGGAGGACGCGAAGGCCGCCACCGGGCCCCGTGCGATCCCCGTCACGGAGGTCACCGCCGTGGAGTGGCAGCCGGCGGCCGGGCTGGAGAACGGCCACCTGCGCTTCACCGTGCGCGGTGCGCCCGCCACCGCACCGCCGAAGTACGACCCCAACGCGGTCGAGCTGTGGGGCTTCAAGAAGGACCCGCTGATGGCCCTGGTCGCGGCCGCCGTGCAGGCCCGGCTGCCGCACCCGTCGGCGCCGGCCGACGGGACGGACGTACGGCCGGGGCCGCCGCAGCTCGCGAAGGCGTCCCCCTCCGAGGACGACCACGACGCGCTGCTGCGGCGGCTGCGTGAGCTGGGCGAGCTGCACCGCTCGGGGGTGCTGACGGAGGAGGAGTTCGCTCTGGCCAAGCAGGCGGTCCTCAGACGCATGTGAGGACCGCCCGCTCCCGGAGGGCCTACTTCGCCCTGCGGGCCACGGTGAAGTGGTCGATCCGGTCACCGGTTTCGGCGATGCCCTGGACCTTCAGGGTGGTGTAGCGGCCCGTCGGCGCGGGGGTGACGTCCACGCGCAGGAAGGAGTAGTTCAGGTAGCGCACGCGCGACCAGGTGACGGTCTCGTTCTGCTTGCCGTCCTTGAGGTTGACGAAGGAGGCCACGGAGTCGACCTCGTGCTCGTGGCCCTCGTACGAGTCCGGGGCGGTGAAGGCGTAGAGGCTGCGACCGGCCGCGCCGGCCGTGACGTACACCACGCCCTCGGTGTCGGAGTACGCCGTCTCGCCGATCGGCAGCTTCTTGACGACCTGGTTGCCCTTGATGACGTCCGTGCGCTCGTACTGGTGGTTGTGGCCGTTGATGACCAGGTCCACCTGGTACTTGTCGAACAGCGGCACCCACTCCTGGCGCACGCCCCCCTCCGAGGCGTGCGCGGTGGAGGTGCAGTACGCGCAGTGGTGGAAGAACACGATGATGAAGTCGATGTCCTTCGCGGCACGGAACTTCTTCAGCTGGCCCTCGAACCACTTCGTCTGAGTTCCGCCAGATATGCCCAGGTTCGCCGGGATCTCGAAGGAGACGTCGTTGGGGTCCAGCGAGATGATCGCCGTGTTGCCGTAGACGAAGGAGTAGACGCCCGGGAGGTTCTCCTTGTCCGGACCGTTGTCGGGGAGGCTCCAGCGGGCCTCCTCGCCGCCGTAGCCGTTGGGCGAGTACCAGGCCTCCATGTCGTGGTTGCCGTACGAGACCATCCACGGGATCTGCTTGGCGACCGACTCGGTCTGGTACAGGAACTGGTCCCAGGTGCGCGAGTCGAACCCGGTGTCGGTGGTCTTGCCCGCGCCGGACGGGTCGCCGTAGGCGATGTCGCCGGCGTGCAGGTGGAAGGCCGGGTTCTGGCCGAGGATCAGGCTGTCGTTGGCCAGGGCGTGGTAGCTGACGCCCTGGTCGCCGAAGGCCGTGAAGGTGAACGGCTCCTTGTGGGCGGGGGCGGTGGTGAAGGTGCCCAGGGTGCCCAGCAGGTGCGGCTCGGCCGGGTCGAAGCCCTGGTGGCCGACGCCGTAGTAGTAGGTCCTGCCGGGGCGCAGGTGGGTGAGCTTGGCGTGGATGTAGTACTGCGTGTGGTCGCCGCTCGCGCCGACACCGGCCGGGGTGTAGAGGGCGCGGACCTCGGCGGGGATCTTGCGGGAGAGGTCACACGGGTGGGCGCCGATGCGGATGAACGGGTCCTTCACCGCGACCGGGACCTGCCAGGAGACGGTGATCTCGGTGCGCGGGTCGTTGCCCCAGGCGAGGTGGCGGCCGAAGGGGGCGACGTGGGCGCCGTCGACCGACTCGGCGGCGGGGGCGGTGCGCTGGGTCGGTACGGCGGCCTGGGCCGTGCCTCCCGCGACGAACGCGCCGCCGGTGACGGCGCCCAGCGTGACGGCGCCGCCCCTGATCATGGTGCGCCGCGAGAATCTGGCGCGCAGGTACTCATGCTGCTCGGCCATGCTCATGCGCTCGGCCAGCTTCTCGGGTACTCCCATACGAGGAATGTCCATGGCGTCTGAAACTCGTGCGTCCGGGCAACGCGGCACAAGACGCAGGATGGACAGCTTGCGAACAGAGCACCATAAGAGTTTCAACAGGCCGTTGCCCGAAATCGGGCACGATTCTTGCGAAACCGGCGCCGGTACCCCAGGATCTACCGGGTGCACGAGGAACTTGTCGATCACCTGACGCGGTCCACGCCCCTGAACCGGGGCGAGGCGCTGCGGGTGATCCAGGACGTGCTCGCCTTCTTCGACGAGACGACGCAGGACTACGTCCGTCGCCGCCACCGCGAACTGCAGGCCCAGGGCCTGCAGAACACGGAGATCTTCGAACAGATCGAGGCGGATCTGAAATACCGGGCGGTGGCGCCGCCGGAGCTGACGCTCAGGCAGCTGCGCCGCATGGTCTACGGCTGAGAACCAGTCGAGACGACAGGCTGAGGGATACCTATATATGTGCGGAATTGTCGGATACATCGGGAAGCGTGACGTGGCCCCCCTGCTCCTGGAGGGCCTGCAGCGCCTGGAGTACCGGGGCTACGACTCGGCGGGCATCGTCGTCACCTCCCCGAAGACGGCCGGCCTGAAGATGGTCAAGGCCAAGGGCCGGGTGCGCGACCTGGAGGCCAAGGTCCCCGCGCGCTTCAAGGGCACCACCGGCATCGCCCACACCCGCTGGGCCACCCACGGCGCCCCCTCCGACGTGAACGCCCACCCGCACATGTCGGCCGACCAGAAGGTCGCCGTCGTGCACAACGGCATCATCGACAACGCCTCCGACCTGCGCCGCAAGCTGGAGGCAGACGGCGTCGAGTTCCTCTCCGAGACCGACACCGAGGTCCTCACCCACCTGATCGCCCGCTCCCAGGCCGAGACCCTGGAGGAGAAGGTCCGCCAGGTCCTGCGCCTGATCGAGGGCACCTACGGCATCGCGGTGATGCACGCCGACTTCTCCGACCGCATCGTGGTGGCCCGAAACGGCTCCCCGGTGGTCCTCGGCATCGGCGAGAAGGAGATGTTCGTCGCCTCGGACATCGCCGCCCTGGTCGCCCACACCCGGCAGATAGTGACGCTGGACGACGGCGAGATGGCCACCCTCAAGGCCGACGACTTCCGCACCTACACCACGGAGGGCACCCGCACCGCGGCCGAGCCGACCACCGTGGAGTGGGAGGCCGCCTCCTACGACATGGGCGGCCACGACACCTACATGCACAAGGAGATCCACGAGCAGGCCGACGCCGTGGACCGCGTACTGCGCGGCCGCATCGACGACCGCTTCTCCACCGTGCACCTCGGCGGGCTCAACCTGGACGCCCGCGAGGCCCGGCAGATCCGCCGCGTGAAGATCCTCGGCTGCGGCACCTCGTACCACGCGGGCATGATCGGCGCCCAGATGATCGAGGAGCTGGCCCGCATCCCCGCCGACGCCGAGCCGGCCTCCGAGTTCCGCTACCGCAACGCGGTCGTGGACCCCGACACCCTCTACGTCGCGGTCTCCCAGTCGGGTGAGACGTACGACGTGCTGGCCGCCGTGCAGGAGCTGAAGCGCAAGGGCGCCCGGGTCTTCGGCGTCGTCAACGTCGTCGGCTCGGCGATCGCACGGGAGGCGGACGCCGGGATCTACGTCCACGCGGGCCCGGAGGTCTGCGTCGTGTCGACGAAGTGCTTCACGAACACCACGGTCGCCTTCGCCCTGCTCGCGCTGCACCTGGGCCGCACCCGCGACCTCTCGGTCCGCGACGGCAAGCGGATCATCGAGGGGCTGCGCAGGCTGCCGGAGCAGATCACCGAGATCCTGAAGCAGGAGGAGGAGATCAAGAAGCTGGCCGAGCAGTACGCCGAGGCCCGCTCGATGCTCTTCGTCGGCCGCGTCCGGGGCTACCCGGTGGCCCGCGAGGCCTCCCTGAAGCTCAAGGAGGTCTCCTACATCCACGCCGAGGCCTACCCCGCCTCCGAGCTGAAGCACGGCCCGCTGGCCCTCATCGAGCCGGCACTCCCCACGGTCGCGATCGTCCCCGACGACGACCTGCTGGAGAAGAACCGTGCGGCCCTGGAGGAGATCAAGGCCCGCAGCGGCAGGATCCTCGCGGTGGCCCACCAGCACCAGGAGAAGGCCGACCAGACGATCGTCGTCCCGAAGAACGAGGACGAACTGGACCCGATCCTGATGGGCATCCCGCTCCAGCTGCTGGCTTACCACACGGCCAAGGCCCTGGGCAGGGACATCGACAAGCCGAGGAACCTCGCCAAGTCGGTGACGGTGGAGTAGCCGACCCGGACAGAACGGACCCCCGCGTGCGCCACCGATCACGCGGGGGTCCCTTCAGTGCTGCACGATTCAGCCGGCGGCCGTCACCCCCCGGCCCGCAGCACGCCCCGGAAGCGCCGTCGGCCAGTGAGCCAACGCCGCAGTCGCCGCGTACCAGGCGACCGCGCCGGAGAGGGCGGCCGCCCAGCCGCCCACCTTCGCGAGAGAGGAACTGTCGGCGAAGGTCGCGACAGCCAGCAGCACCATCGCCACGAACAGCAGTCCGTGCATGGCCTGTCCGAGGGTGTCCCCGCCCGCGAGGGTCAGGGTGAGAGCCACGAGGGCGAACAGAAGCAGGAAGAGTCCGGCCGCGTTGGCCGACATCTGACCCGCGACGGCCCAGGTGAACCAGAGGGCGCCGAGGGCCACGAAGCCGGTGCCGGAGGCGCTGTCACCGGCCCGGAAGGCCAGCAGACCGACGAGGAAGAGGGCGACTCCGCCCACGTAATGAGCCAGTGACACGGCGTCGGAGGCCCCCACGCCGTCGATCACGCCGGTCGTACCGAGCCCGAACGCCAACAGGGTTATCCCCAGGGCGAGTCGGCCGACCACGGTGGTGTTTCCGCTTCCCGCGGAGACGTCGTTGTCCACTGCGGGCTCCCTTCATGCATGTGCAGTTGCGCGAGTGACCGATATATGCCCTTCACAAGGGCACAAACACCTCTACGCGCGAGTAGTTTCGGGCTGCACCAAGGGAGTTGACGGAGAGTCGGGCCAACCGGAGAACTCAGGGAAAACGCAGGGGAACCGCGGGAACTCAGGGGATGACGATCACGGGCCGCTGGGCCCGCTTGGCGAGCCGCCCGGCCACGGAGCCGAAGATCCGGCCCACGATCCCGTGCGTCGAGCCGACCACGATCGCGTCGGCCTCGTACTCCCGCCCCACCTCTTCGAGTTCGTGGCAGATGTCACCGCCGCGCTCGACCAGGATCCAGGGCACCTCGGCCAGATAGTCCGCGCAGGCCAGTTCCAGACCGAGCACCTCGGTGCGGTGGTCCGGCACGTCGACGAAGACGGGCGGTTCACAGCCGGCCCACACGGTGGTGGGCAGCCGGTTGGCCACATGGACGATGATCAGGCCCGAGCCGGAACGGTGGGCCATGCCGATCGCATAGGCGAGAGCGCGCTCACTGGACGTCGAGCCGTCGAAGCCGACGACCACACCGTGCTTGAAGGCGGGATCGCAGGAAGGGCGTGACTCTGGCGCCGCGAGGGGATCGGCCGCCGTGGGATCGGCGACCGGTCGCTTGCGGTCCGCGGGTTCGAAGAATTCGTGACCGGCCATGGCTGTCTCGGCGTTGTGATCCTTTGTGGGTGGGGGGTGACTCGTGCTGCGGAGCTGTGTCCGGGATTCGTCTTCCCAACCCCATACCCCCAAGGGTACGGCGGCACGCCTCCTCTGCCCAGTTCCTGCACACGCTCCGTAAGCGGTCCCCCGATGTCCGTAGGGGTTCCCCGGAGCATGCACGAGCCGCGCCCGTAACGCAATGGTTGCTGCCCCGTACAGGCGGTTTGCACGGGATTCCCGAAGCGACGCCCGGTGACCCACTGATCGAACAGGCGTTGAACCCGGTGAGCCACCGCCACAGGGAGTACGAATGTCCGGACCCCGCTCCACCACCGACCCGCGCCCCGCTCCGGACACCACGAGCGATGTGATCCGCTGGGCGGCCTTCAGCTGCGTCCTCGTACCCGTGATCCTCCTCTGGTACGGCACCTCGCTCGCCGGCGCCGCCGGCACCGCCTTCGGCCTCGCCGCCGTCACGGCCGTCTGCCGCGTCCTGCTGCGATGGTCCGAGCGTTGCGCCACGCAAAGCAGCGGACGTCACAGCAAGAGGGAGACACCGGTCGACTGACCGGTTTTTGCGCCTCTGAGCGCTTCTTTTCGGCCAACTTATGGATACCACCGGGGAGGGGCCCTACCCACCCCCCAACCCCCGTTCCACCTGCACGGAAAGGGTCCTGGGCGACCCGCGCACCCTACGCGGTTGAGCCACTGCGACAAGGCGCACTTCCCTGCACGGCCCACGAGTGCAACCCTTCGTGATCGAATGCTTCACGCCAAGTTGTCATGTCGACAATGTCCGGCGTGTCGAACCGGCCACCGTGAGACCGCGGTAGCCAGTAGATTCGATCTTGACTGTCTTACGGCGGGGGACTCGTGCAGGACCAAGGGGAAACGTGCAGGAGCGACACAACCGAGGAGCCGCGACCACCGAGGGGGGCTTAGCAGGATGAGCCACGACTCCACTGCCGCGCCGGAAGCCGCGGCCCGGAAACTCTCCGGGCGACGCCGCAAGGAGATCGTCGCGGTGCTGCTGTTCAGCGGCGGCCCCATCTTCGAGAGTTCCATACCACTGTCGGTGTTCGGGATCGACCGCCAGGACGCCGGCGTGCCGCGCTACCGACTGCTGGTGTGCGCGGGCGAAGAGGGCCCGCTGCGGACCACAGGCGGCCTGGAACTCACCGCACCGCATGGGCTCGAGGCGATTTCGCGCGCGGGTACGGTCGTCGTACCGGCCTGGCGCTCGATCACCTCGCCGCCGCCGGAGGAGGCGCTCGACGCGCTGCGCCGCGCGCACGAGGAGGGTGCCCGCATCGTCGGGCTGTGCACGGGTGCGTTCGTCCTCGCGGCGGCGGGCCTGCTGGACGGCCGCCCGGCGACCACACACTGGATGTACGCGCCGACACTGGCCAAGCGCTATCCGTCGGTGCACGTGGATCCGCGCGAACTGTTCGTCGACGACGGCGACGTACTGACCTCGGCCGGTACGGCCGCGGGGATCGACCTGTGTCTGCACATCGTGCGGACGGACCACGGCAACGAGGCGGCAGGCGCACTCGCCCGCCGGCTGGTGGTCCCGCCGCGCCGCAGCGGCGGTCAGGAGCGCTACCTCGACAGGTCTTTACCCGAGGAGATCGGCGCCGACCCGCTCGCCGAGGTCGTCGCCTGGGCGCTGGAACACCTCCACGAGCAGTTCGACGTGGAGACCCTGGCGGCACGCGCCTACATGAGCCGCCGTACGTTCGACCGCCGGTTCCGTTCGCTCACCGGCAGCGCACCGCTGCAGTGGCTGATCACCCAGCGGGTGCTGCAGGCGCAGCGGCTGCTGGAGACGTCGGACTACTCCGTGGACGAGGTGGCGGGCCGCTGCGGCTTCCGCTCCCCCGTGGCGCTGCGCGGGCACTTCCGCCGCCAGCTCGGCTCGTCCCCCGCCGCCTACCGGGCCGCCTACCGGGCCCGCCGGCCGCAGAGCGACAGGCCGGGTGACCCGGACATGCCGCTGACCCAGTCCGGCCCGACGGGCGCACCCGTCGGCCTGCCCGGTCACGGACCGATGGGCGCCCCGCCTTCCGTGCTGCACACGGAGCGGGACAGCGGGGTACCGACGCAGAGCCGCCGCCAGACCGCCGGCGCGGTGAGCCTGTTGCCGGGGCCGCGCAGCGGCAACTGAGCGGATCATGTGAACAGGGGGGCGGAGTCGTACTCCGCTCCCCTTCTTCATGAGCCTCGCGTGACGGCCCACCGACAAGGTCGTCACCGCACACTCGGTCCGGCTCGCGGCAGCTCGCCGTAAGGTGAGACACATGAACGATCGCATGGTGTGGATCGACTGCGAGATGACCGGCCTCTCGCTGTCCGACGACGCGCTCATCGAGGTGGCCGCCCTCGTCACCGACTCCGAGCTGAACGTGCTCGGCGAGGGGGTGGACATCGTCATCCGTCCGCCGGACTCGGCGCTGGAGACGATGCCGGAGGTGGTGCGTCAGATGCACACCGCGTCCGGGCTGCTGGACGAGCTGGCCGGCGGCACGACGCTGGCCGACGCCGAGGCTCAGGTCCTCGCCTATGTCCGCGAGCATGTGAAGGAGCCCGGCAAGGCCCCGCTGTGCGGCAACTCCGTCGGCACCGACCGCGGCTTCCTGCTGCGGGACATGCCGACCCTGGAGGACTACCTCCACTACCGGATCGTGGACGTCTCCAGCATCAAGGAGCTGGCCCGGCGCTGGTACCCGCGGGCGTACTTCAACAGCCCGGAGAAGAACGGCAACCACCGCGCCCTCGCCGACATCCGTGAGTCGATCGCCGAACTGCGCTACTACCGCGAGGCCGTCTTCGTCCCGCAGCCCGGCCCGGACTCCGACACCGCCAAGGCGATCGCCGCCAAGCACGTCCTGCCCGCGCAGTAGCGGCGGCGTCGAAGGGCCCCGCGAAAACCTGTGCGCGAGCACCCCTTAGGACCCTGTAGACTTCTTCTCGGCCGGTCGGGGAAACGACAAGTTCCACCACCGGTCATGGTGGGTGTAGCTCAGCTGGTAGAGCACCTGGTTGTGGTCCAGGATGCCGCGGGTTCGAGTCCCGTCACTCACCCTGAGTAATCAGCCGGTGACTCCGTCGAAGGACGGGTCACCGGCTGATTCGTTTTCGGCGCCTTCCGTACCGCGCCGAGGCCCCTATGCGACTCGAAGAGTGCAACGAGTCAACTTTTCAATTGAGGCAACCGAAGAGGGTACGCTGCGGGCATGACGGAGACGATGGGGCGCCGCGAGCGCAAGAAGGCGGCCACCCGGCAGGCGCTGGCCGACGCGGCACTGGAGCTGTTCCTGGAGCACGGCTACGACAAGGTGAGCATCCGGGACATCGCCGAGGCCGCGGACGTCTCCACGACGACGTTGTTCAAGCACTTCCCGAGCAAAGAGGCGCTGGTCTTCGACTTGGACGCCGACCAGGAGGCGGCCCTGGTCGGCGCGGTGCGGGACCGGGCTCCGGGCATGTCGGTCCCGCAGGCGCTGCGTGCCCACGTACTGCACTCACGGCTCTTCGCGTCGGAGCACGACGAGCAGATCACCGCGTTCGTGGAGCTCGTCCGCGGCACCCCCGCGCTGGCCGACCACCAGCGGCACATGTGGATGCGGCACGAGCACGCCCTCGCCGAGGCGATCGCGGCCGAAACCGGTGCCCCCGCCGACGACCCCCTGTGCACGGCCCTGGCCCACTTCGCCCTGGAGGCCCGTAGCCTCGGCGGAGCCTCCCCCACCCCGCTCGCGGCGGTCAACGCGGCGTTCGACCTGCTGGAGAAGGGGTGGGCGGCCGCCCGTCCCGACAAGTAGGGGCGGTCACGACGACGCCCGCATCACCAGCTCCGTCGGCAGCACCGCATGCCGCCGCTCCAGCCCCCGGGACACGGCCGGGCGGCGATCGGCGACCTCCGCGAGCAGTAGGTCGATCATCGCGCGGCCCATCTCCTCGATGGGCTGGCGGACGCTGGTCAGCGGCGGGTCCATGTGGCGGGCGATGGCCGAGTCGTCGTAACCGACCAGCGCCACGTCGTCGGGGATGCGGCGGCCCGCCTCCCGCAGCACCTGCCGGGCGCCCGCCGCCATGACGTCGGAGCCGGCGAAGACCGCGTCCAGGTCGGGGTGGTGCTCCAGCAGCGTCGTCATCGCCCGCCGGCCGCCCTCCTCGGTGAAGTCCCCCGGCTCGATCATGAGGTCGTCCGTCTCGCGGCCCGCGTCCCGCAGCGCGTCGCGGTAGCCGTCGACACGGCACTGGGCGCCGTAGACGTCGAGGCGGCCGGTGATGTGGGCGATCCGGCGGCAGCCCCGGGCGAGCAGGTGCTCCACGGCCGAGCGGGCCCCGCCGTAGTTGTCCGAGTCCACCGAGGTCAGCGTCTCCGCGGCCGAGCGAGGACCGCTGATCACCGCCGGGATCTCCAGCTGGGCGAGCAGATCGGGGAGCGGATCGTCCGCGTGGACCGAGACCAGGAGGACGCCGTCCACGCGGTGGGCCGCCAGGTACTGCGCGAGCCGCTGTCGCTCCCGGTCACTGCCCGCGAAGATCAGCAGCAACTGCATCTCCGTGTCGGAGAGTTCACTGCCGACACCGCGCAGCATGTCCGAGAAGTAGGGCTCCGCGAAGAACCGGGTCTCCGGCTCCGGGACGACCAGCGCGATGGCGTCGGTGCGGTTGGCCGCGAGGGCACGGGCCGCGGTGTTGGGGACGTAGCCGAGTTCGGCGACCGCGGCCTCGACCGCCGCACGGGTCGCGTCGCTGACCCGGGGCGAGCCGTTGATCACGCGCGAGACCGTGCCCCGGCCGACCCCGGCCCGGGCGGCAACCTCCTCGAGCGTGGGCCGCCCGCCGCTCCGGCCTCGCGCTCCGTGGCTTGCCATGGACTCCGCCTTTCTCGACTGTGTCCTGATGCTGGCTGGAATGTAACAGCGCCGTCCACGACTCAGGCGGCTCCGCCTAACAGCCCGATAACTGAACGCGGTTGCCCTCGCCCACTCCCTTGACACCCCGCCCCGAACCGACGACTCTTCAACACATCACACGTGGGAGCGCTCCCACGGTACCTGACACCTACACATCCCGCACGTTCCCCGCCCGAGCCGCAGCGAACACGAACGGGCCCGATTTCCATGCAGTTGGCCGGGGGGTCGGCACGTCAGGCAACAGGAGGACGCAATGCGCACGAGCATCCGCGGGTCCCGCAGACTGGGAGCGGTCGTGGCCGTGGCCGCGCTGACCACGGGACTGCTGGCCGGCTGCGCCAGCGATTCGGACGACGGCTCGTCGAACTCGGACGGCGGCAACGGCAGTGGCAAGGGCAAGATCACGCTGACCGTCGGGACCTTCGGCGTCTTCGGCTACAAGCAGGCCGGCCTCTACGACGAGTACATGAAGCTCCACCCGGACATCAACATCAAGGAGAACGTCACCACCCGCACCGACGTCTACTGGCCGAAGGTGCTCACCCGCCTGCAGGCCGGGTCCGGCACCGACGACCTCCAGGCCATCGAGATCGGCAACATCACCGAGGCCGTGCAGACCCAGGGGTCCAAGTTCGTCGACCTGGGCAAGGAGGTCGACAAGTCCCAGTGGCTGGACTGGAAGAACGCCCAGGCCACCACCAAGGACGGCAAGCTGATCGGACTCGGCACCGACATCGGCCCGATGGCGATCTGCTACCGCAAGGACCTGCTCCAGAAGGCCGGGCTGCCGACCGACCGCACCAAGCTCGCCGAGACCTGGAAGGGCGACTGGGCGAAGTACGTCGATCTCGGCAAGCAGTACATGAAGAAAGCGCCGAAGGGCACGAAGTACGTCGACTCCGCCGCCTCCGTGTACAACGCGGCGGTGGGCGGCGCGAGCGAGCAGTACTACGACAAGGACGGCAACGTCGTCTGGGACAAGTCCGAGGGCGTGAAGAAGGCCTGGGACGCCGCGATGACCGTCGCGACCAGCAACATGTCCGCGAAGCTGAAGCAGTTCGACCCGACCTGGGACCAGGGCTACGCCAACGGCACCTTCGCGACCGTCGCCTGCCCGGCCTGGATGATCGGCTACATCGAGCAGAAGTCGGGTGACTCCGGCAAGGGCAAGTGGGACGTGGCGGCGGCCCCGACCGCGGCCAACTGGGGCGGTTCCTTCCTCGGCGTGCCGACGGCGAGCAAGCACCAGAAGGAGGCCGTCGCGCTGGCCAAGTGGCTGACGGCGCCCGAGCAGCAGGCCAAGGTCTTCGCCAAGCAGGCGAGCTTCCCGTCCACCCCGGCGGCGTACGCGACCCTGAAGCCGGCCGCCGACACCACCACGTACTTCTCGGACGCCCCGATCACCCAGATCTTCTCCGACTCGGCGAAGACGATCCCTACGCAGTACCACGGCGTCAAGGACCAGCCGATCGGCACCGCGATCACCGACGTCGGCATCCTCCAGGTCGAGCAGAAGGGCAAGTCGCCCGAGCAGGGCTGGGAAGCGGCCGGCAAGGAGATCAAGGACGTGCTCGGCCAGTGACCAGCCCCGACAAGGCACTCGCGCACTCCGCGTCGAGCGTCGAGGCCGCGCCCGGCACCCCGCCGGGCGCGGCCCGGGGCGCTCGCGACCGCGGCACACCGGCGGGCACCGACTCCTGGCGCAGCCGGCTGTACCGCTGGGACATGAAGGCGTCGCCGTACGCGTTCGTCGCCCCCTTCTTCGTCCTGTTCGGGGCCTTCACGCTGGTCCCGCTGCTGTACACGGCGTGGTACTCGCTGCACGACGTGCAGTTGTCGGCGCTGGACCACCAGACCTGGGCGGGCCTGGACAACTACCAGAACCTGCTGTCCTCGGACTTCTTCTGGAACGCCCTGACCAACACCTTCACCATCGGTCTGATCTCCACGGTCCCGCAGCTGATGGCGGCGATCTGGCTGGCCCATCTGCTCAACTACAAGCTGCGCGGCTCGACCGTGTGGCGGGTGGTGATGCTGACGCCGTACGCCACGTCGGTGGCAGCCGCGACCCTGGTGTTCACGCTGCTGTACTCCTGGGACGGCGGCATGGTCAACTGGGTCCTGCACTTCTTCGGGGTGGATCCGGTCAACTGGCGTGAGTCCGACTGGGGTTCGCAGTTCGCGGTCTCCTCGATCGTGATCTGGCGCTGGACCGGGTACAACGCGCTGATCTATCTGGCCGCGATGCAGGCGATCCCGGCCGACCTGTACGAGTCGGCGGCGATCGACGGCGCGAACCGCTGGCAGCAGTTCCGGCATGTGACGATCCCGCAGCTGCGGCCCACGATCCTGTTCACGATCGTCGTCTCCACCATCGGCGCCACCCAGCTCTTCGGTGAGCCGCTGCTGTTCGGCGGGGTCAGCGGGTCCAAGGGCGGCTCCGAGCACCAGTACCAGACGCTCGGTCTGTACATGTACGACCAGGGGTGGATCATCGGCAACCTCGGCAAGGCGTCCGCGATCGCCTGGTCCATGTTCCTGGTCCTGCTGATCGTGGCCGCGGTCAACCTGCTGCTCACCCGACGGCTGAGGAAGTCCCTATGACGACCGGTGAACTGACTCTGCCCGCGACGAAGACGAAGCGTCGCCGGGTGATGGGCGCGGGCAAGCAGCTGCACGCGGGCCCGGTGACGTACGTCGTGCTGACCGTGTTCGCGCTGGTCTCGCTGGCCCCGCTGGTGTGGACGGCGATCGCGGCCTCGCGCACCGACCGGCGCCTGGCCCAGACGCCGCCGCCGCTGTGGTTCGGCGGCAACCTGTTCAAGAACCTGGAGACCGCCTGGGACCAGGCCGGACTCGGCACCGCGATGTTCAACTCGCTGCTCGTGGCGGGCACGATCACGGTGAGCACGGTGCTGTTCTCCACGCTGGCCGGCTTCGCCTTCGCGAAGCTGCGGTTCCGGTTCTCCGGCCTGCTGTTGCTGCTGACCATCGGCACGATGATGATCCCGCCGCAGCTGGCCGTCGTACCGCTGTATCTGTGGATGTCCGACCTCGGCTGGTCCAACCAGCTGCAGACGGTGGTCCTGCCGAGCCTGGTGACCGCCTTCGGTACGTTCTTCATGCGGCAGTACCTGGTGCAGGCGCTGCCGTCGGAGCTGATCGAGGCGGCCCGGGTCGACGGGGCGAGCAGCCTCCGGGTCGTCTGGCACGTGGTCTTCCCCGCGGCACGGCCCGCGATGGCCGTCCTGGGCCTGCTGACCTTCGTGTTCGCCTGGAACGACTTCCTGTGGCCGATCATCGCCCTGAACCAGCAGAACCCGACCGTGCAGGTGGCCCTGAACTCGCTCGGCACCGGCTATGTCCCGGACCAGGCGGTGATCATGGCGGGCGCGCTGCTCGGCACGCTGCCGCTGCTGATCGCCTTCCTGCTGTTCGGCAAGCAGATCGTGGGCGGGATCATGCAGGGCGCGATCAAGGGCTGACCGTCCTCCCCAGGGGGCCGGGCCACCGCCGCCCCGGCCCCTCTCCCTCTCCTCCCCACCCCCTCCTCCGGTCTCCTACGACCTCGATGGGAGCGCTTCCATGCCTGACTCCGTTTCCCTCTCCCCCGTGACCTTTCCGCCCGCCTTCCTCTGGGGCGCCGCGACCTCCGCGTACCAGATCGAGGGGGCGGTGCGCGAGGGCGGCCGCACCCCCTCGATCTGGGACACCTTCAGCCATACGCCGGGCAGGACGGCCGGCGGCGAGACCGGTGACGTCGCCGTCGACCACTACCACCGCTATCGCGAGGACGTGGCCCTGATGGCGGAGCTGGGCCTGAACGCCTACCGCTTCTCCGTCTCCTGGTCCCGGGTGCAGCCGACCGGCCGGGGCCCGGCGGTCCAGGTCGGCCTGGACTTCTACCGCCGCCTGGTGGACGAGCTGCTGTCGCACGGCATCAAGCCCGCGATCACCCTCTACCACTGGGACCTGCCGCAGGAGCTGGAGGACGCGGGCGGCTGGCCCGAGCGGGACACCGCGTTCCGGTTCGCCGAGTACGCGCAGCTGGTCGGCGAGGCGCTGGGCGACCGGGTGGAGCACTGGATCACCCTCAACGAGCCCTGGTGCAGCGCCTTCCTGGGCTACGGCTCGGGTGTGCACGCCCCCGGCCGCACCGACCCGGCGGCCGCCCTGCGCGCGGCCCACCACCTCAACCTGGCCCACGGCCTGGGCACGGCGGCCCTGCGCTCGGCGATGCCGGCCCGCAACCAGATCGCCGTCAGCCTCAACTCCTCGGTGGTACGGCCGCGTTCGCAGGACCCGGCAGACCTGGCGGCGGCCCGCCGGATCGACGACCTGGCCAACGGGATCTTCCACGGCCCGATGCTGCACGGGTCGTACCCCGCAACCCTGCTCTCCTCGACGGCTTCGGTCACCGACTGGTCGTACGTCCTCGACGGCGACGTCCGCGCGATCAACGCCCCGCTGGACGCCCTCGGCCTGAACTACTACACGCCGACCCTGGTCTCGGCGGCCCCCGGCAGGGTCGAGGGTCCTCGGGCGGACGGCCACGGCGCCAGCGACCACTCGCCCTGGCCGGCCGCCGACGACGTGCTGTTCCACCGGATTCCGGGCGAGCGCACGGAGATGGGCTGGACGATCGACCCGACGGGCCTGCACGAGCTGATCATGCGGTACACCCGGGAGGCGCCGGGCCTGCCGCTGTACGTGACCGAGAACGGCGCGGCCTACGACGACAAGCCGGACCCGGACGGCCGGGTCCACGACCCCGAGCGCATCGCCTACGTGCACGACCACCTCGCGGCGGTCCGCCGCGCCCTCACCGACGGCGCGGACGTCCGCGGCTACTACCTGTGGTCCCTGCTGGACAACTTCGAGTGGGCGTACGGCTACGAGAAGCGGTTCGGGGCGGTGTACGTGGACTACACGACGCTGGAACGGACGCCGAAGTCGAGCGCGCGGTGGTACGGCGAGGCGGCGCGGACCGGGGTGGTCCCGCCCGTGGAGCGCCCGGCGTAACGGCCGTGGGCGCGGCACCCCGGAGGGAGTGCCGCGCCCCTTCCTGTCCGCGGGGCGTCGGGTCAGTTGAAAGCGCCGAACGCCTTCGAGAACGCGAACCTGTCCTGGGTGATCGAGCTGCACGTGGCGTCGGCGGTGGGCTTGGTGCCGCCGTCGCACTGCTTGTCGCGGGTGGCGGACCACATGGAGAGCCAGCCGAGGCCCTTGGACTTGGCGAAGTTCACCAGCTGGGTGGCGTCGTCGACCTTGAAGACCTCGGAGGAGACGTCGTTGACGCCGATCATCGGGGTGACCGCGACCGCCTTCCAGGCGGCGGAGTCGGACAGGCCCAGCACGCTCTTGACCTGGGCCTGGGTGGCGGTGGCCGCCTGCTCGGCGTAGGTGCCCATGTCGCCGCTGTAGGAGGGGCCGTAGTCCATCGCCATGATGTTGACGGTGTCGGTCTTCACGCCGTTGGACTTGGCGTTGGACAGGAGGTTCACGCCGTCCTGGGTCAGGCCCTCGGGCATCACGGGGAGGGTGAAGGAGACGTCCAGGCCGGGGTGCTGGGCCTGGAGCTTGGCGATGGCCTGGGCGCGGCGCGTGTTGGCGGCCGTGTTGGGCAGCGCGCCGCCCTCGACGTCGAAGTCGACCTTGGTCAGCTTGAAGGCGTCGACGACCTTGCCGTACGCCGCCGCCAGCGCGTCCGCGGAGGAGCAGGCGGTGGCCAGCTCGGAACCGGAGGCGCCGCCGAAGGAGACCCGGACGTCACCGCCCTTGGCGCGCAGGGAGCCGATCTGCGCGGCCACGCCGTCGCTGGTGACGTCCGTGACGCCGCCCCACTTGGGCGTGCAGTTCCCGCCGTCGGTGATGAAGGCGAGGTTGAAGTTCTTCACGCCGGTTGCGTCCGCCGCGGCGAGGAGGTCGAAGGCCGGGTAGAGGGAGGTATCGACGTAGGGGGCGAAGCCGGCCGAGGCGGTGGTGCCGCTGCCGGTGCTCCCCGTGGGGGTGGGCGTCGCGCTCTGGGTGGGGGTGGCGCTCTGGGTCGGCGTCGGGGTCGCGGTCTTGGTGGGGGTCGGCGACGGGGTCTGGGTCGGGCGGCCGCTCGGCTCGGGGGTCGCGCCGTCGTCCGCGGAACACCGTGCGTCGTCGATACGGCAGCCCGTCGGTTCACCGGTGCCACTGACCACGAAGCCGACGGTGACCGACTTGCCCGGCGCGAGGCCCGCCGTGTCCCACTTGGCGGGATGCACCGTGACGTGCTGTCCGCTGACGCTCGACTCGCCGTTCCACAGCGAGCTGAGCTTCGCACCCGCGGGGAGGTCGAACTCCAGCGTCCAGGTCTTCTCCGTCTGGCCGCTGTTGTTGGTGACGACGTACTGCGCGGTGTACCCGGTCGACCAGTCGCTGGTCCTGGTGTACGCGGCGCCGACGCCGGCCGCCTGCGCGGTGCCGGTCAGCAGGACCGCGCCGCCACCGACCACGGCCGCGGCCACCAGGCCGCCGATCGCCTTGTTCCTGCCACTGATCCTGCGCCGGTGCGTGCTCATGCGCCTGCCTGCCTTCGGTGTTCACGGGGAGTGGGGTGCGGCAGCACGCTAGCGATCCGGAATCGGACAAACGGCTTGATAGGGACGGCCGTTGAAGTCCTTAGGGTGCGCTTAAGGAAGGCATCGGGGACGGTTAAAGGTCGAGACCAATTTGCCGGGTCCGGGTGGGGGCGGCGGGCCGGCCGGTCAGCGGGCCGCGGCCGTGCGCCGGCGTCTGCGCACGCTCCCGCGGTGCCCCCTGCGCACGGGCCCCCGCCCGTCCAGCTGGAACCAGATCCGCACCTCGGTGCCGCCCAGCACCGAGGAGCCGATGCGGACGTCACCGCCGGTGGACTCGGCGAGCCGGCGCACGATGTCGAGGCCGAGACCGGTCGAGCCGGCGCTGCCGGAGCCGCGGCCGCGGGCCATGGCCGCCTCGGGGTCGGGTATGCCGGCTCCCGCGTCGGAGACCAGCACGATCACCGCGTCCTCGCCGTTGTGCACGTCGACCGCGAAGGCGGTGCCCTCGGCGGTGTGCCGGAAGACGTTGCCGAGCAGCGCGTCGAGCGCGGCGGCCAGGTCGGCGCGGGCCACGGGTGTGCGCACCGGCCGCTCCACACCCGCCACCCGCCACTTGCGGCCCTCGTCCTCGGCGAGCGCGGACCAGAACTCCATGCGCTCACGGACCACTTCGGCCGCGTCGCACCCGGCACCGGGTCCGGCCGCCGCGGTCTGCGGCTTGGCCTCCCTGGCCGTACGGATGATGGCGTCGACCTCCCGCTCCAGCTGGGCGACGGCGGCCCGGGTCTGGTCGGCCGCCGGACCGCCGCCGAGGGAGGCCGCGTTCAGCCGGAGCACGGTGAGCGGGGTGCGCAGCCGGTGCGAGAGGTCGGCCGCCAGCTCGCGCTCGTTCGCCAGGAGTTGGACGACCTGGTCGGCCATGGAGTTGAACGCGACGGCCGCGAGCCGCAGTTCGGTCGGACCGTCCTCCGGCACCCGGGCCCCCAGCTTGCCCTCGCCCAGCTCGTGCGCGCCCTTGACCAGCCGCTGTGCGGGCCGCACCATGCGCACCCCGAGCCGGTCGGCGACCGCGACCGAACCGACGATCAGCGCGAGGCCGACGGCGGCGAGCACGGCCCAGGCCGTGCCGACGCCGTTGCTCACCTCGGACTCGGGGACGTACACCTCGACGACCGCGATCGCACCGGAGCTGAGCGCGACCGGCTGGAGCAGCGTGGAGCCGCCGGTGACCGACGTGGTGGAGGCGCGGCCCAGCTTCCGCACGGCCTCGATGTCGCGGTAGGCGGCACGTTGTCGGCCGAGGTCGAACGCGGTCCGGCCGTCGGCGGCGGGCAGGTGCACGGCCATGCCGGAGTCCGCGCCGGCGGAGGCGACCACCCGCTCCAGCTTGTTCCGGTCGGTGGTGATGGACAGTGCGGGAGCGACGGCTGCGGCCTCCCGCTCGGCGCCTGCGAAGGCACGGTCGCGGGCCATCTCCTTGACCACGAGGCCGAGCGGCACGGCGAACGCGACCACGACCATCGTGGTGACCGCCAGGCACACCTTGACCAGGGCCCATCTCATCGCGGCGGCTCCCCTTCCCCGGGCGGCTCCAGCTTCACGCCGACACCCCTGAGGGTGTGCAGATAGCGCGGCCGGGCGGCCGTCTCTCCCAACTTCCGGCGCAACCAGGACAGATGTACGTCAATGGTCTGGTCGTCGCCGTAGGACTGCTGCCAGACCTCGGCCAGGAGTTCCTTGCGCGGCACCACGACACCGGGGCGGCCGGCGAGGAAGGCGAGCAGGTCGAACTCGCGGCGGGTGAGGTCGAGCCGGACGCCGTCCAGTTCGGCCTGGCGGCGCAGCGGATCGACGGTCAGCCCGCCGACCCGGAAGACGCTGGACGGCGGAGCCTCCGCGCCGCCGGCGCGGGCCCGGCGCAGTACGGCCGCGATCCGCGCCGAGAGGTGCTCGACCGAGAACGGCTTGGTCAGGTAGTCGTCCGCCCCGGCGTTCAGCAGCCGGACGACCTCCGTCTCGTCGTCCCGGGCGGTGGCGATGATGACGGGCACGTCGGTGATGCCGCGCAGCATCTTCAGCGCCTCGGAGCCGTCCAGGTCGGGCAGTCCGAGGTCCAGGATGACCACGTCGAAACGGAGATGGGCGACCTCGCGCAGCGCCTCCAGCGCCGTACCGACGCTGCGCACGGTGTGCGAGGCGTCGGTCAGATGCCGGATGAGCGCCGAGCGTACGAACTGGTCGTCCTCGACCACGAGCACACTTGCCATGCGCCGCACCGTACGCCATGTGGTGGACAGGGGTCCGGCGCCTGTGGATAACTCGGGTCATGTGCGCACGGCGGTACCGCTGAGGCAGTATGGCCCGCGATGCGCAGAGGACTCGTACACGTACTGGCGTGGCTGCTCGCGACGGGAGCGGCGGTCACGCTCTCGTGGTGGGGTGTGCACACGGTGATGGCCGCAACGGCGTACGACCCGCCGCGCGCCCTGCCGATCACGGCGGCGGACACGACCACGCAGCGCTCGAAGCCGCTGGACACGCCGACCCCGCGGCCGTCGGCCTCGAAGAGCCGGTCGGTCGAGCCGTCGGCCCCCACGCCCTCCCGGACGCCGGCCCAGAGCACCAGCCCCTCCTCCACCGCCACAGCCTCCGGCCACGTCAAGGCCTACGACACCGACGGCGGCCGGGCGGTCTTCGACCTGGGCAGCACGAGCGCGACGCTGGTCTCGGCGACTCCGGGCACCGGCTGGTCGATGCAGGTGTGGAAGACGGAGACGTGGATCCGGGTCGAGTTCGGCCAGGGCGCGGACCGGGTGTCGGTGTTCTGCACCTGGCACGACGGGCCGCCGCGTGTGGAGGTGGGCACGTACTGACCGCGACCGGGTGAACCGGGCCGCGGACGGCTCAGCGGAACACCGAGGGCGGCGGGGCCGGCGAGGCCACCGCCGCCTCGTCGGTCACGGGTACGGCCCCGCCGGTGAAGTCGGTGAGCTGTCTGCCGTGTTCGACCCGGGCGGGGTGGGGGTCGGAGGCAGCGCGGCGGGTGAGTTCGGCGAGCGGGAGCGGGAGGCCGGAGGCCGCCAGGATGGCGTTGCCGAAGCGCTTGCCGCGGAGCACGGCCGGGTCCGCGATCAGGGCGAGTTCCGGGAACCGGGCGGCGGCGGTGGCGATCTGGCCGCGCAGGTGGGCGAGCGGCGGGCCGTCGGCGAGGTTGGCGGCGTAGACGCCGGAGGGCTTCAGGGCCCGGCGGACCTCGTCCAGGAACTCGGTGGAGGTGAGGTGGGCGGGCGTCCGGGCGCCGCTGAAGACATCCGCGATGACCAGGTCGGCCCAGCCGTCGGGCACCTTGGCAAGGCCCTCGCGGGCATCGGCCGACCTGACCCGGATCCGGGCGTTCGGGTCCAACGGCAGCTCGCGACGGACCAGTTGTACGAGGGCCGCGTCCCGCTCGACGACCTGCTGGGTGGAGCGGGGGCGGGTGGCGGCGACGTACCGGGCGAGGGTGAGGGCGCCGCCGCCGAGGTGCACGGCCTGCACCGACTTCCCGGGCGGGGCGACGAGGTCGATGACATGGCCGAGGCGGCGCTGGTACTCGAAGGAGAGGTACGCCGGGTCGTCCAGGTCGACGTGCGACTGGGGCGCCCCGTCGATCAGCAGCGTCCAGGCCCGGGAGCGGTCCGGGTCGGGTATGAGCTGCGCGAGCCCGCCGTCGACCGCTTCCACCACGGCCTCGACGGCGGCCGACCTGCGCCGGTTGTTCCTGGACCTGCCCATCGGTCCATTTTCGCAGCTGCCGCGGGCAGGCGCTTCACCGGCGGCTGTCGGCCGCCTCGATCAGCCGGGCGGCCTCTCCGAGGGCACGGCGCAGCACCACCGGGTCGGTCGCGAGATCGGCCTCGCCGGGCGGCAGCAGCCAGTCCGAGCCCTCCACCGGAGGCTCCGGGTTGAGCCGCAGGCCCCGCCCGTCCGTCTCGGTGCAGGTGCTGCCCGGCACGTCCCAGCAGGCGGCGGTGCCCGCCGGCACCAGGAAGCCCAGGGTGTCGCAGCCGTCGTCGTGCAGTACGGGACCCACGGCCTCCGCGGCCCCCCGCCGCAGGATGTCGACAGCCTCCAGCCCCTGCCGGGCCGGCACCGTGACGAGGTCGCACGCCGTGTCGCCCGCCGTCATCGACGGCGACGTACCCGACGACATACAGGGATCGTTGCTCTGGCTGGTCTCCATTCCGACCTCCACCACGCTGCCCTCTTGCAGTCCACGGAATCCAACGCGCAAGCGCGTCAACGGCTACGGCACAAGTGCGCCGCAAAGGATGGCAGTTCATGGCAGATCAGGGATGAGATATCCGGTTTGTAGCTAAACACTGCGTGAGGGGTCCGACACAGCAGGTACGTTCTTGCTCGCCGGAACCAGGGTGTCACACGGACAACTCAGCCCGAATCCGCCCCGGATCCGGCATGGTTCGACGGTTCGCACGAGAGGACCCGGCCATGGCGTCGTCAACCGAGACCTCGTCACAGCCCGAACGGCCACCCCGGCCGAACCTCGCCTTCCGGCAGCTGCGCGGCCGGCGCTCACCGGCCGAGTTCGCGGCGCTGGTGCGGCGGGCCGCACGCGAGATCGGCGAGCGGGTGAGCTGTGACGCGCGCTACATCGGCAGGGTCGAGGCGGGTGAGATCCGCTGCCCGAACTACGCGTACGAACGGGTGTTCCTGCATATGTTCCCCGGTCGCACGCTCACCGACCTCGGCTTCGCGCCGCGCTCGTCCGTCCGCGGACGCGCGGCGCGCACGACCGGGGACGCGCCCCCGGTGCCCGGTACCGCTGAGACGCAGGGGGCCCGCGAGCCGTATGACCCGCAGGACAGGCACGACCCGCAGGACCCGTACGACCCGCACGAGCCGTACGAGAACGACCCCCTGAACCACGAGGAGAGCGACGTGCTGCGTCGCGCATTCATGACCGGCGGAGGCGCCACAGTGGCCGCCGCCACGCTGAGCCCGCTGGGGCTCACCACCGACGCCGCGGCGGCGGCCCGTCCGCTGCGCCGTGCCGGAAGTCCCGAGGCTGCCGCCCTGGAGGAGGCCGTCCGCCGCATCCGGCTGCTCGACGACCGGCACGGCGCGGACGGCCTGTACCGGCGCGCGGCGGCGCCGCTGCGCGCCGCCTACGTGCTCCTGGACGCCGGCGCGACCCGGCAGACGACCGCCGAGCGGCTGCACTCGGGCGCCGGTGAACTGGCCATCTCGGTGGGCTGGCTGGCCCATGACTCCGGTCGCTTCGACGACGCCCGCTCGCACTATGCGGAGGCGCTCGCGACCGCCCGGATGACCGGCGACCCCGGTCTGGAGGCCCACGCCTTCTGCAACACGGCGTTCCTGGCCCGCGACGCCGGCCGGCCCCGCGAGGCGGTGCGCGCCGCGCAGGCCGCCCAGCGTGTCGCCCGCCCCCTGGGATCTCCGCGTCTGATGTCCCTGCTCGCCCTGCGGGAGGCGGGCGGCTGGGCGGGGCTCGCCGACCGGGCCGGCTGCGAACAGACGCTGGCCCGTGCCCAGGCCCTCTTCGAGCGGGGCCTCTCGGACGCCGACCCCGAGTGGATGAGCTTCTACGGAGAGGCCGAGCTGGAGGGTCTTGAGGCGCAGTGCTGGTCGACGCTCGGCGACTGGCGGCGCGCGTCCCGCCACGCGCGCCGGGCGGCCCAGCTCCAGGACCCCCACTTCACCCGCAACATCGCCCTCTACACCGCCGAGCTGGCCGACGATCTCGCGCGCGAGGGCCGCCCCGACGAGGCGGCGAGCGCCGCGCTGCACGTCCTGTCCCTCCTGGACCAGGTCCAGTCCTCCCGCATCCAGACGATGCTGGCGGGCACGGCCCGCGTCCTGCTGCCGCACCGGCGGGCGTCGGGGGTCTCGGACTTCCTCGAACGGCACGCGTCACTGCCACGGGCGGGTCGGGCGTGACGACGAGGCTGCGGGTGCGTGGGGGCTGATCGCGCGGTTCCCCGCGCCCCTGGGGAGTCAGCCCGCCAAGTGCCCCAAGTCGTTCCAGCTCTCGATCGCCGGCTCCCCGTAAGCCCAGCCGAGCACCGACAGCGAGGTCGGGTTCAGGCGTATGCGGGCCGCGAAGTCCAGCGGGAGGCCCAGCCACCGCGCCCCGATCGACCGCAGGATGTGCCCGTGGGCGAAGACCAGCACGTCACGGTCGGCCGAGCGGGCCCACGCCACGACCTCGTCCGCGCGCGCGGTGACCTCGGCGAGACGCTCCCCCTCGGGGACACCGTCCCGCCAGATCAGCCACCCCGGCCGCACGGCCTGGATCTCGGCGGGCGTCATGCCCTCGTACGCGCCGTAGTCCCACTCCATGAGCGTGTCCCAGGACTCGGCACGCTCACCGAACCCGGCCAGCTCGCACGTCTCACGCGCGCGTGCCAGCGGACTGGTCCGCACCTCCACCCCGGGCAGCCCCTCGAAGGGCGCCCGGTGCAGCCGCTCACCGAGCAGCTTGGCCCCGCGCCGGCCCTCCTCCAGGAGCGGCACGTCGGTCCTGCCGGTGTGCTTGCCGGACAGCGACCATTCCGTCTGTCCGTGCCGGGCCAGCAGGATGCGCGGTGCCATGGGAGACCTTTCCGGGGAGAGCGACGCCGAGCGGACGCCTGAAGAACGAGGGGCGGGGTGCCTCCATCATCGCTCACCCCGGGCAGGGGCAACCCGCCGGGCGATCTCGGCGTCTTTGAGGGCTGAAGCGCCCGCATGGCCGGGATATGGACCGCGTAAAGTGGCACGGTCGCCCGTCTGGGCGCCGCACAGCAGGAGGGGGAGGGCGATCGGATGCCGCAGACCGAGATACCGGGCACCGAGGTGGCCCCGCGAACCCGGCTGCGGTGGTGGACCGAGCTGCCCCTGATCCTGCTGGTCTACGGCTGCTACTCGGCCGGCCGGCTCCTCGCCCGCGGCGACGTCTCCTCGGCCGTCGACCACGGCCTGGCGATCCTGCGCATCGAGAAGGCCCTGCACCTCAACGCCGAGCACCCGCTCAACCGGCTGTTCACGCGCGAGGCGTGGCTCGGCGTACCGGCCGACTTCTGGTACGCCTCGCTGCACTACCTGGTCACGCCCGTCATCCTCGTCTGGCTGTTCCGGGCCCGCACCGAGCACTACCGCGCGGCCCGCACCTGGCTGATGTCGTCCACCTTCATCGGCCTGATCGGCTTCACCCTGCTGCCCACCTGTCCGCCCCGGCTGCTCTCCGCGGACCACGGCTTCGTCGACACGATGGCCCAGTACAGCTCGTACGGCTGGTGGGGCGGCGAGGCCAGCGCGCCGCGCGGCATGGGCGCCATGACCAACCAGTACGCGGCGATGCCCAGTCTGCACGTCGGCTGGGCGCTGTGGTGCGGGGTGATGCTGTGGCGGTACGGCGGCACGCGCCTCACGAAGGTCCTCGGCGTCGCCTACCCGCTGCTGACCGCGCTGGTCGTGATGGGCACCGCCAACCACTACTTCCTGGACGCGGCCGCGGGCATCGCCGTGATGGGCGTGGGCCTGCTGCTCGCGCCGCTCGTGATGCGCGGTGCGGATCGGGTGCGGGCCCGCCTCACCGCCCGTACCCCGGCGGTCGCCACCGGCACGGGTTCCCCGATTGTCAGTGCCGGATGCCAGACTTCCGCGGGTGAGCGAATTCCACGGCAGCGCGAGTCGCACCTCGCATCCGCAGCCGGACCGGACGCCTCCCCGAGCGACGCAGGGGACGAGGCTCCGGCAGCGGCTCGCTGAGCTGCGCGGCCCCGACGTACCGGCCAAGGCCCTGGACGCGCGCGCCCTCGCGGCGCTCGCCGCGAACCCCGGGTGCCGCAGGCGGGCGATCCTGGACGGCGCCGGAGTGGACAAGGCGGCGCTGGCGAGCGCGCTGGGCGCGCCGTCCGGGTTCGGGCAGTCGCAGTTCGCGCTGACCCGGGGCAACGCGTTCGAGGCGCGGGTGAAGGCGGACGGCGGCGCGGAGCTGCTGCGGCTGGTCCACTCCCGGCTCGACCCAAGTGCCGAGCCGCCCGCCGGGGCGGCCGTACCCGACCTGTCCGCGCTCGGCCCCGAGGGCCGTACGGCCCGTACGGCGCTGGCGCTGCGCGAAGCCGTGACGGCCGGCGGCTGGACGCTGCTGGACCACCCGATGCTGGCGCTGGACGTGGCGGGCTCGCTCGCCTTCCTGGAGCCGGACGCGGTGGTGGTGCACCCGGACGGCAGCTGGACGGTCGTGGAGATCAAGTCCTTCCCGATGCTGGACGGCTCCGCCGATCCGGCGAAGGTGGGCGCGGCCGCCCGGCAGGCGGCGGTGTACGTGCTGGCCCTGGAGGAGGTCGCGGCCCGGCTCGCCGAGGACGACGCGCCGGCGGCTCGGGTACGGCACCGGGTGCTGCTGGTGTGCCCGAAGGACTTCTCCAACCTGGCCACCGCCTCCGCCGTGGACGTGCGCAAGCAGCGCGCGGTCACCGCCCGCCAGCTGGCCCGGCTCACCCGCGTCGAGGAGATCGCCGACGCCCTGCCCGAAGGCATGTGCTTCGCGCCGAACCGCCCGGCCGAGGAGCTGACGGCGGCCGTCGAGGCGGTCCGGGCGACGTACGCGCCGGAGTGCCTGTCGGCCTGCGAACTGGCCTTCCACTGCCGGGAACGCGCCCGCGCGGCCGGCGCGGTGACCCGCCTCGGCCGGCCGCTGCGCGCCGAACTTGGCGGCCTCACCACGGTCGAGGACGTCCTCGCGGCGGCCCGCGGCGAGAACGGCGACGCCGACGACCCGGCCGTGGCGGCCCTGCGCCGGGCAGCGGCCCTGCGCGCTCAGGCGCTGGCCCCGGCCGGCCGGGCGGTGGCCCCGTGTCCCTGATCGCCACCCTCGCCCGGCTCGAGGCCGTCAGCACCGGGCGCGCCCAGCCCGCCGCGACGGTCCGCCACCGGCACCTGTCCGAGCGCCCCCTGGTGTTCGTGCCGCTCACCACCGCCGGTGAGGCCGGCGCCCCGCTGGGCGCGCTGGTCGGCACCGACCGGGACGCGCCGCGGCTGCTGGTCGTACCGCAGCCCCGCGACCGCGACCTGCGCTTCGCGTTCCTCGCCGAGCTGGCCGACGTCGTCCTGCCGTACATCGACTCCTGCGCGGAGGCCGTCGAGGCGGCCGAGCGCACCGAGAGCGACCCGGAGACCGGCAAGCGGGTCAAGGTCGAGGTCGAGTTGTGCGCGGACGCGCCCCAGCTGATCGTGCCGAGCCGGGCGGGCCTGGACTTCGTACGGCTGCTCGGCCGCTCCATGCGCTTCCGCCGCACCGCTGAGCAGGACCCGGAGGCACCCCACCCGGCGCCTCCCCGGGTCCCTCTGCTCGGCCGGTGGCTCACCCACTACGGCGAGCGGTCCCGCGTACCCGGTTCCTCGCTCCTCCTGGCCCTCACCGACGTGCTGTCCCGGCACTGGGCGACCGGCCAGTCCAGCCTGGAGGACCAGCACCTGGGCGCGCTGCTCGCCTGGATCGACCCTCCCGGCGACAGCACGGGCTCCGAGGCCGCCCGCCGGGCCGAACTCGCGCGCGATGCCGACGGCCAGCTGCTGTGCCCGCCGGCCGGCCCGGCCACCGACCCGGCGTTCGACAACAAGCTCCTGGCTCCCGCCATCGAGCGCTACGACCGTGCCCGCACCGCCCTCGCGGCCGCCGAGGACGCCCTGGAGGCGGACGACCGGCTGGCCGCCCTCACCGCGGCCGAGCGGGAGGTCCGCGACCTGGTCGCGAGCCGCACCCGGCCCACCTGGGACTCGGTGTGGCAGGGCCTGGACCTGCTGCGGGCGCTGCCGGAGGGCGCGCACACCGAGGAGCGCTGGACCCGGGACCGCTGGTCGTTCACCAGTCACCGGGACCGGGTCGTGGCCGGCGAGCCCCCGCAGCCGCGCCGCGACGACGCGGTGACGGCGGCGAACAAGCTGGCCACGCGCGAGCGCGAGCAGGGCCGGCTGGAGGCGCAGGAGGCACTGGACGACCCGCTGGTGATGGCGGGGCGGCGGCTGGCCGGCGAGGCCTTCGCGGGCGAGGTGACCGATGTCGTCATGGCGTACAGCAAGGGCAAGCGGCCCAGCCCGCGCCCGCTGGTGACCGTCCGCACGGACGACCGGCCGCATCTGGCGGAGCGCACGAAGGTGTACCGCTCACTGGGCGGCAAGCCGCAGACGGCGGAGTTCGCCGGATACGAGGGCGCAGCGGACGAGGGCGTGCTCGTCCTGCGGATCGTCGACAAGATGGGCCGGGGCAAGGAGCCCGAGCCCGGATCCGTGCCGGAGAAGGGCGACGCGGTCTGTTTCACGCTCTTCGAGCACGAGCAGCGCGGCAGCGCGAAACTGCCCGACCCGGAGGAGACCCCGTGGACGCACGGCGGCCCGCCCGGCGAGGCCGCGCCGGAGGCCCCCGACACCGTGACCGAGGAGGACGTCCTGTGACGACGGTCGATTTCGACCCCGGAGCCGCTGCCACCCGGGCCACCGCCGCGATCCTCCACGACACCCTCCAGGGCACCGAGCGGGGTGTGGTCGTGGACTCGCCGCCCGGCGCCGGCAAGTCCACGCTGGTGGTCCGAGCGGCCCTCGAACTCGCTGACGCCGGGCGCCCGTTGATGGTGATCGCGCAGACGAACGCCCAGGTGGACGACCTCGCCCTCCGCCTCGCCGAGAAGAACCCGGACCTGCCGGTCGGCCGCCTGCACAGCAGCGACACGGACCCCTACGACAAGGCACTGGACGACCTGCCGCAGGTCCGCACCTCGGCGAAGGCGGCCGACCTGAACGGCCTGCCGGTCGTCCTGTCCACGGCCGCGAAGTGGGCGCACGTCAAGGTGGACGAGCCCTGGCGGCACGCGATCGTCGACGAGGCGTACCAGATGCGCTCGGACTCCCTGCTGGCCGTGGCCGGCCTGTTCGAGCGGGCACTGTTCGTCGGCGACCCGGGCCAGCTGGACCCGTTCGCGATCGTGGGCAGCGAGCAGTGGGCGGGCCTGTCGTACGACCCCTCGGCCTCGGCGGTCACCACCCTCCTGGCCCACAACCCGGCCCTCCCCCAGCACCGCCTCCCGGTGTCCTGGCGCCTCCCGGCCTCCGCGGCCCCGCTGGTCTCGGACGCCTTCTACCCGTACACCCCGTTCCGCAGCGGCACCGGTCCCGAGGACCGGCGCCTCGCCTTCGCCGTCCCCTCCGACGGCTCGGGCCCGGACCGGGTGATCGACGAGGCCGCGCAGTCCGGCTGGGGCCTGCTGGAACTGCCCGCCCGGCACACCCCGCGCACGGACCCGGAGGCGGTACGGGCAGTGGCGACGGTCGTACGGCGCCTGCTGGACCGGGAAGGCGCGGCCGTGTCGGAACGCTCCCCGGCCCCCTCTCCCCTGACCCCTGACCGCATCGCCGTCGGCACGGCCCACCGCGACCAGGCCGCGGCGGTCCGCTCGGCGCTCGCGGACCTGGGCGTCACGGACGTCACCGTGGACACGGCCAACCGCCTCCAGGGCCGTGAGTACGACGTCACGGTCGTCCTCCACCCCCTCTCCGGCCGCCCCGACGCCACCGCCTTCCACCTGGAGACGGGCCGCCTGTGCGTCCTGGCCTCCCGCCACCGCCACGCCTGCATCGTCGTGTGCCGCGCCGGCGTGGGCGACCTGCTGGACGAATACCCGTCCACGGAACCGGTCCAGCTGGGCACGCTGGTGAAGTTTCCTGATGGCTGGGAGGCGAACCACTCGGTGCTGGCACATCTGGCGGAACACCGGGTGAGCTGGCGGCCATGACCCACTCATCAATGCCCGACCGACAAACCTCCGACCCGACACCACCCACCCGCCGGACGGAGTCCGGCACACCGCCGCAGGCGGCCGATGGACACAGCCCTGATGGCTGGGAGGCGAACCACTCGGTGCTGGCACATCTGGCGGAACACCGGGTGAGCCGGCGGCCTTGAGGTTCTTCGGGGGCACTCGGGATGTCCGGCGACTCCGAGGGCCCCTTGCGCGCACGCGAGACAATGGACGGTGGCCCACCTGAAGGCGGTGGCCACCGAACCGTACGAGGAGGAGACAAGACATGGCGGAGCCCACGCCGCGTCGGAACGAACCGCGGCTACGCCCCGCGCCCCTGCTCTTCGAGCCCGCGGAGGCGGCCTCCGACCCCGAGCACTTCTTCGACCTGGAGTCGATGGACGATCCGCGGGAGCTGCTGGCGCGGGCGACGGAGCTGACCCAGGCGTTCCGTGCGGCGGCCGACCGGGCCGTGGAGTTCCAGGCCCTCGCGGCGGCCCAGCTCGCTGATCCGCGCCGGTTCGACCGGCTGACCCCGGCGGACATCGCCGAGCGGGCGGAGTGGACCGAGGACTATGCCAAGAAGATGGTGGAGTTCGGGCGGGACCTGATGCGAGGGGCCGACACCGAGGGCCGTACGCCCGTCGATCCCGTCTAGCCCGCCCGCCTGGCATATGCCAGGCGGGCAAGATACTCCTCCCCGCTCCCTCCTGTCCCGAGTTTCCGCAACCCAGGAGAACCGCTCGCTCACGGCCGGTAGATGTAGTCGGCATGAGCAGCCCGCCGAACGTCACCTGTGCCACCTCCGACGGAGCCGCCTGGCTCGCCTCGGCAGGAACGTATCCACGAAGCACGCTCGCCCTCTGGAGAGACCGCCCGGACGCCCCGGTGGTCCTGCCCTGCGGCACCGTCTTCGACGTGGTGAGCGCCCCCGCGATCTTCGGGCGCCGGATGCTGGACCGGTTATGGGGCGAGGGGCCGGGGTCCGGTCCGGTCGCGGTGTTCCGGGGCCGGATGCTGCTGTTCGCCGCCCCGGGCACGGCCCAGCGGCTGCCCTCGCTGCTGGCATGGGAGGAGTGGGGGTCCACCCGTACGGAGGCCGTACCGCCCCTGCTCTGCCACGGCACCGGAGACGCGGTGACCGTCCCGGCGCCGAGCGGCGGCGACTCCCCCACCTCGGGCAGCTGCCGCTGGCTGGTCGCCCCCGACACCCGTCACCCCTGGCTGCCGGGCCCCGAGGTGGTGCTCTGGGCGGCCGTCCGGGCGGCCCGCGCGGCTGTGCGGATATCGATTTTTCCTCCTGCCGACCAGGATGCTAAGGTCTACGACGTCAGCAGGCGCCGCTAGCTCAGTTGGTTAGAGCAGCTGACTCTTAATCAGCGGGTCCGGGGTTCGAGTCCCTGGCGGCGCACGTGACGACGGCGGGTCGGTTCGAAAGAATCCGGCCCGCCGTTTTCGTATACACAAGACCTGCGCCGGGCGCGCTCAGCCGGTCACACCGGGCGTGATCTTCACCGTCCACGCGCCGGACGCCGTCCGCCCCTCCGCCTCCACCTTCACGCCCTCCCCGGGCACCGTGAAGCTCTCCCCGAGGGCCACGGGAGCGTCGGCCAGGGGCGGGTAGACCGAGTTCTCCCAGCACGCCTCGGTGTCCGGGTGAGCGTCCACCACCTCGACCGGGCCGGCGCCGGACGCCGCGCTGCCGTGCACCCGGTACACCAGGACGCCCTGCCGGCAGCCCGCATGGTCGTTGCCCGCCGGGCCACGCGCCTCGACGGCCAGGACACTGTCCGCGCCGGTGCGCACCACCGCCAGCTTCGCGCCGTGCCCGAGACCGAAGGCCGGGGCGCCGGCCGTACCCTGCGCCGGGATGCCCGGCCCCGCGGCCAGCGGCTCCAGGGTCAGCCGGGTCGGACCCGCGCCCCGTACGCACACCACCTGGCGCGGATCCAGCCATCCCAGCTTCCACTTGTGCCAGGCGAACAGGTCCGGGGACAGTCCGAACTGGCTGCCCATCAGGTCCCAGTCGCCGACGTAGGTGTCCCAGTCGCCCTTGCCGTCGACCGGGCGGTGGTAGAGATCGGGCAGGTCGAAGACATGGCCGGTCTCGTGGGCGAGGACCAGACGGTCCGGCGGGTGCTTCTCGAAGACCGTGACGACCCGCCGCACGTCCGTGCCGTCCACGTGTACGGGGGTGTCGAGGTTGACGACCTTCGTCGCGTCCGAGTCGACGCCGGGCGCATCCGGGTCGGCGACGAAGTAGACGACGTCGTAGCGGGCGAAGTCGACCTCCTTGTCGGCCACGGCGAACGCGTCGCGCAGGTAGGCGGCACGGTTGTCGGCGCTCCAGTCGCGCCTCATGGCGTACGCGGTCGACCGCTGCGGCATGCGCAGCCAGTGCGCGAGCGCGTGCGGGCGCAGCGTGAACCTGCCGTAGGAGGCCTGCTCGAAGAAGCGGCTGGTGGCCGGGAAGTGGTCGGCGGCCAGCTCCGCGGGTCTGGTGTGCGGGGTGGCGTCCGGGAAGGACAGGAAGATCATGACGGCGTGGAGTGCGCCGGTCGGGCGGGTGTAGTCGGGGTTCCAGGTGTCCACGCCCTCCGAGTGGTGGGCCTCACTGCGGTGCAGGGCGCACGGGGCCGGCGAGAAGGGTTCGGCGACCGACGGGCCGGTGAGGATCGAGGTCGCGGCGAGCGCCGACATCGTGGTGAACACGGCGGCGGTGCTGCGCAGCTTGGGCACGGAAGGACCTCCGGATGCGGTTCACGGGACACCGCATCCAGACTGTGATAGTTCATTACCATTCGTCCTGTTTGCCTGAACCAGAAGGGTGAGTACGCCCGTTTGGGCGCCGGCGTGCATCGGCGGCCGACACCCCGAAACACTCACGGAACGTCACAACTGGTCGGGGGCCTGAAGAACCCGTCCAGGTGCGGGCAGAAACGATCTGTCAGAACCTGTGGTCTGTCCGGGACACTGGAGAGTAGGTGGAAGGCCTCCGGGCCAGCCTCTATGATCGGCACACTTTCCGGCACGGACAGAGATCGAGTGCACGCGGGAGCGAGCGGTGAGCGGAACGTCCGAAGGGCCGACGCCCGCGGCAGACCTCGACCGGTCAGCCGTCACAGACAGTGATCACAACACCTATCACCGTGTCTTCGCGGCCGCCACGCTCGCCATGGTCGTCGTTGACCGCGAGGGCCTCTGCGTCAGCGCCAACGCCGCCTTCGGCGAGCTGCTCGGCACCGACCCGGACACGCTGGCCGGGCGGGTCGCCGCCGATCTGGTGGACCTGGCCTCGGACACCCGCACCTGGCACGCCTATCGCGAGGTCCTGCGCGGCCGCCAGGCGCGGCTGCGCTGCACCCGGCGGCTCAAGCACCCCGACGGGCACTCGGTGTGGGTGCAGGTGACCGTCACCCCGCTGGCCGGCGACGGGCCCGGGGTCCTGCTCTCGGCCGCCGACATCAGCGCCCGGCGCGAACTCCAGGCCCGGCTGCGGCACTTGCAGATGCACGACCCGGTGACCCGGCTGCCCAACCGCACCCTGTTCTTCGAGCGGCTGACGGCCGCGCTGGAGGCGGAGTCGTACGAGCAGAGCGGCACCGGCCGGATCGGCCTGTGCTACCTGGACCTCGACGGTTTCAAGGCCGTCAACGACACCCTCGGCCACCGTGTCGGCGACCGGCTGCTCGCGGCCGTCGCCGAGCGGCTGACCCGGGTCGCCGACGAGACCGGGTACGCCCGCGCCGGCACCCCCCTGGTGGCCCGGCTCGGCGGCGACGAGTTCGCTCTGCTGGTCGAGGACTCCACCGGCACCGAGCAGCTCGCCGACCTCGCCGAGTCCGCGTTGAAGGCCCTGGAGGCGCCCTTCGACCTGGCCGGGCAGCGGCTGTCGCTGACCGCGTCCATCGGTGTCGTGGAACGGCATGCGTCCGGCACGACCGCCACGGGTCTGATGCAGGCGGCCGACACCACGCTGTACTGGGCGAAGGCGGACGGCAAAGGCCGCTGGACCCTGTTCGACCCCGAGCGCAACGCGCACCTGATGACCCGCCAGGCCCTCTCCTCCACCCTCCGCCCGGCCATCGAACGCGGCGAGTTCGCGCTCGAGTACCAGCCGTTGGTCGGCATGGAGGACGGCCGCCTGAGCGGCGTCGAGGCGTTGATCCGCTGGAATCATCCTCAGTTCGGCACACTGACGCCGAATCGGTTCATCGGACTGGCGGAGGAGGACGGCTCGATCGTGCAGCTCGGCCGCTGGGCGCTGGCGACCGCCTGCCGCCAGGCCCGCCGCTGGCAGCTGGACCACCCCGGCGAGCCGCCCATCTTCGTCAGCGTGAACGTGGCCGTACGCCAGGTGTGGGACTCCGACCTGGTGGCGGACGTGGCTCAGACCCTGGCCGAGACCGGGCTCGCCCCGCACCTGCTCCAGCTGGAGCTGACCGAGTCGGCCGTGATGGGCTCGGCCGGCCGCCCGCTGCAGGCCCTGCAGGCCCTCAGCGACATGGGCGTACGCATCGCGATCGACGACTTCGGCACCGGCTACTCGAACCTGGCCTATCTGAGCCGGCTGCCGGTGTCGGTGCTGAAGCTGGACGGCTCCTTCGTACGCGGCTTCCAGTACGAGGTGGACACCGCGAGCACGGTGGCCGTGCCGCCCAACCCGGCCGACGAGGTGATCGTGGAGGCGATGATCCAGCTGGCCCACCGGCTCGGCCTGACGGTCACCGCGGAGTGCGTGGAGACCTCGGCGCAGGCGACACGGCTGCGCCGGATCGGCTGCGACACCGGGCAGGGCTGGCTGTACTCCCGTCCGGTGCCGCCGGATCGTATCTCCGAGCTGCTGGGCGATCAGACCTACGCGGTGGGCAAACCGTAGGCGTCGGCGATCAGTTCGTAGGAGCGCAGCCGCATCTCACCGCGGTGGGCGTGCGAGGTGAGCATCAGCTCGTCGGCGCCGGTGCGCTTGTGCAGGTCGTCCAGGCCGGCGCGGACCTCGTCCGCCGTGCCGTGCACGATGTTGCCGGTCCAGGAGGCGACGAAGTCCTCCTCCATCGGGCTGAACTCGTACTTCTCGGCGTCGTCCGGGTCGGGGAACAGGCCCGGTCGGCCGGTGCGCAGCCGGACCATGTTCAGCGCTGTCGCGCGCACCTGCCGGCGGGCCTCGCGCTCGTCGTCCGTGGCGAGCGCGGAGACGCCGATGAGGGCGTACGGCTCGGCCAGCACCGCGGAGGGCCGGAAGGTCTGCCGGTACAGGTCGAGGGCCGGGATGGTGTTCTGCGCCGAGAAGTGGTGCGCGAAGGCGAAGGGCAGCCCGAGCAGGCCGGCCAGGCGGGCGCTGAACCCGGAGGAGCCGAGCAGCCAGACCGGCGGGCGGTGCGGGGACTGGACACCGCCGGGGCTGCTGCCCTGCACCGGGCCCGGGATGGCGTGAATGCGCCGGTACGGATGCCCGTCGGGGAAGTCGTCGTCCAGGAAGCGGGTGAGTTCGGCCAGCTGCTCCGGGAAGTCGTCGGCGCCCTCGTTCAGGGTGCCGGTGCGGCGCAGGGCGGCGGCGGTGGCCCCGTCCGTACCGGGCGCCCTGCCCAGGCCCAGGTCGATCCGCCCCGGCGCCATCGCCTCCAGCGTGCCGAACTGCTCGGCGATCACCAGGGGCGCGTGATTGGGCAGCATGACGCCGCCCGAGCCGAGCCGGATGCGGTCGGTGTGGGCGGCGAGGTGGGCGAGGATCACGGCGGGCGAGGAGGAGGCGACGCCCGGCATGGAGTGGTGCTCGGCGACCCAGTACCGGTGGAAGCCGCGCGACTCGGCGAACCGGGACAGTTCCACGCTGGTGCGCAGCGCCTCGGTGGCGGTGCTCCCCGCGCCGACCGTCACCAGGTCCAGTACGGAGAGGGGGGCGGGGGCGGTGCCGTACGTCGTGCCCCGGATCTCGTCTGCCGCCACGGTGTGTGCCTCCTGTTGTCCGGCCGTGAGCTGTCGTTCCCGGCGATAACAGGAGGCTGTCTCCGTTTATTCCGGCACAGCCGGGCGGTGTCGTCCCCTCAGACCTGCACGACCGGCTCGCGGGTGAACAGCTTGCCCAGGCCGGGAGCGTTCACCCGGCGGTCGGCCAGCCTGAGCCCCTCCCACACCGACACCTGGTTCGCCGTGAGCACCGGTTTGGACAGCGCCTTCTCCAGCACCGGAAGGTGCGCGGCCGTGTGCAGCGCGGTGTCCGGCAGCAGGACCGCCTCGGCGTCCGGGACGTCGGCGACCCTGGCCAGCGTCAGCACCTCCTCCTCGCCCCACGTCCCGACCTCCGCCGCCGTGATGATCCCGGACGAGCGCACCGCGACCACCTCGAGACCCCCGGCCCGCAGGAAGTCCGCGAACAGGACGGCCACCTCCTCCGGGTAGGTCGCGCCCACGGCGACGCGTCGTACGCCGATCTCCCGGGCCGCGTGCACGAAGGCGAACGACGTCGAGGAGGCCGGCATCCCGGCCACCCGGGCCAGCGCCCGCACCTGCTCCTGGGCGCCCTCCCAGCCGTACACGAAGCTGCCGCTGGTGCACGCCCACACCACCGTCTCGGCGCCGGTCAGCCGCAGCTCCTCCATGCCGGCGGCGAGCCGCTCGGCCGAGCCCATCTCGCGCAGCGCGTCCACCCGGTGCGCGTCCACGCCGATGTCGGTGTGCACCAGGTCCACCCGGATGTCGCTGCCCAGGAGCTGCTCGATGCGCGGATAGTCGTCCTCCCCGGAGTGGCCGGGGTAAAGGAGTCCGAGTGCAGTCATGACGGCCCTTCTTGGTGTTCCTGCGTCTCTTCGGGCAGTACGGGCCACTCCCGCGCGGCTTCGTCCAGCAGCGCCTGATAGGGCCCCACGGCTCGGGTACCCAGTCGGCGCAGGGCTGCCCACATCGTGACCTGGTTGGCCGACAGGACGGGGATGCGCAGCTCTGCCTCCAGCTGGGGGATGACGTCGTACGTCGGAAGGTTGGTGCAGGAGATGAACAGCGCGTCGGCGCTGCCGGGGCGGACCGCGGAGCGGGCCATCGTGACCACCTCCCGGTACGGCACCTGCCAGATGTGCCGGGTCAGCCCCATGAAGGCGCAGCCGGTGACCCGGACGCCGGCCTCGGCGACGTAGTCCTCCAGGGCCCGGGTGACGGACATCGTGTACGGGGTGACGAGGGCGACGCGGCGGATCCGCAGC
This sequence comes from Streptomyces sp. NPDC005728, assembly GCF_040630895.1. Taxonomy (NCBI): domain Bacteria; kingdom Bacillati; phylum Actinomycetota; class Actinomycetes; order Kitasatosporales; family Streptomycetaceae; genus Streptomyces; species Streptomyces sp. NPDC005728. The sequence continues at coordinate 14,963 of NZ_JBEXYL010000007.1, read as the reverse complement.
TCCGCCAGGGCCTCCAGCAGGGCGCCGGAAGTGGTCACCGAGGGCAGCTCTCCGGCGCTGCTCATCGCCGCGCACATCGCCCGCTCGCCCGCGATCCCGTCGACGAAGCTGCCGGAGGTGCAGGCGTAGGCGACGACCTCGGGGGCTACGGCGGTCAGCGCGCGCACCGCCTCGCCGAGGGTCTCGTGCTCACTGACCAGCCGGGCCAGGTCCAGGCTCACCTCGACCGGCACGAACGGGGTCCGGGTCAGATGCAGCGACACCTCGTCGGGCACCCAGCGCCACAGCTCGCGGTCGAGGGCGAAGTCGAAGGGAGCCACGACACCGACACCGCGCTGGTGGCGGGGGCCGCCGAGAAAGGAGACGTCCATGGCAGTGCACCGGCCTCACGCTGGGAAACGACGAGGGAGGAACGGTCGGTGGATACGCCCGTGTTGACGAAGGTAGGTTCCGGTGCGAGCGTGGTCAATCCGCGCATGTCAGACGCCCGGAGCGGCCCCGAATGACGCTGACCCTGCCCACTCTCCTCGTCCTGGACGCCGACCCGCCACCGCGGCTCGGCCGTCTCACCGGCCGTGCCCGGATCGTGCACACCGACGCGGCCGGTCTCGCCGGTCGGCTGCCGGAGGCGGACGTGCTGCTGGTGTGGGACTTCACCTCGCACGCCGTGCGGGAGGCCTGGCCCGGGGCGGGGCCGCGGCCGCGCTGGGTGCACACGGCGAGCGCGGGCGTGGACCATCTGATGTGCCCGGAACTCGCGGCCTCGGACACGGTGGTGACCAACGCGCGCGGGATCTTCGACCAGCCGATCGCCGAGTACGTGGCCGCCCTGGTGCTGGCGGTCGCCAAGGATCTGCCGCGCACGCTGGAGCTGCAGCGGGAGCGGACCTGGGGGCACCGGGAGACCCGGCGGGTGGCGGGCACGCGCGCGTGCGTGGTGGGCTCCGGGCCGATCGGCCGGGCGATCGCGCGCACGCTGAAGGCCCTGGACGTGACGACGGCGCTGGTGGGGCGGGTCCCGCGCACCGGAATCCATGGCCCGGGCGATCTGGACCGGCTGATCGCCCGCGCGGACTGGGTGATCGCCGCCGCACCGCTGACCGAGCAGACGTACGGCATGTTCGACGCCCACCGGTTCGGCGTGATGCAGCCCTCGGCGGTCTTCGTGAACGTCGGCCGCGGGCAGCTGGTCGACGAGGCCGCGCTCACCCGGGCGCTGCAGCGGCGCTGGATCGCGGGCGCGGCCCTGGACGTGTTCGCCGCCGAACCCCTGCCCGGGGACAGCCCGTTGTGGGGACTTCCGGGCTTGATCGTGTCTCCCCACATGAGCGGGGACACGATCGGGTGGCGGGATGAACTCGGCCTTCAGTTCGTGGAGTTGTACGAGCGGTGGGCGGCGGGCAGATCCCTGGTGAACGTGGTCGACAAGAAACGCGGCTACGTCCCCGGTCACTGATCCACCAGGAGGGTGCATGCAGCTCACCGACCTGACCGCCGTACAGCTCCTCGACGGCTACCGCAAAGGCGAGTTCAGTCCTGTGGAGGCGACCGAACAGACACTGGAGCGGGCGCGCCGGATCCAGCCGGAGGTGAACGCGTTCGTGCGGTTCACCGAGGAGGACGCGCTCGCGCGGGCGCGGGAGTCGGCGGAGCGCTGGCGGCGCGGTGCGCCGACCGGGCTGCTGGACGGGGTGCCGGTGACGGTGAAGGACATCCTGCTGCTGCGCGGCCACCCCACCCTGCGCGGCTCGAAGACCGTGTCCGAGCAGGGCCGTTGGGAGGAGGACGCGCCCTCGGTCGCCCGGCTGCGCGAGCACGGCGCGGTCTTCCTCGGCAAGACCACGACACCCGAGTTCGGCTGGAAGGGCGTCACCGACTCCCCGCTGACCGGCGTGACCCGCAACCCGTACGACCCCGCGCGCACCGCGGGCGGCTCCAGCGGCGGCAGTGCGGCGGCCGTCGCGCTCGGCGCGGGCCCGCTGTCACTGGGCACGGACGGCGGCGGCAGCATTCGCATCCCGGCCGCGTTCTGCGGGATCTTCGGGCTGAAGCCGACGTACGGCCGGGTGCCCCTGTATCCGGCGAGCCCGTTCGGCACGCTCTCGCACGTCGGCCCGATGACCCGGGACGCGGCGGACGCGGCGCTGCTGCTGGACGTCATCGCCGCCCCCGACGCCCGTGACTGGTCGGCGCTGGCCCCGCCGCCGCAGTCGTTCACCGCGGGCCTGGAGCAGGGCGTGCGCGGGCTGCGGGTGGCGTACTCACCGTCCCTGGGCGGGCAGGTGGCCGTCCGCCCGGCGGTCGCGGCGGCCGTGCGGCGGGCGGTGGCCCACCTCGCCGATCTCGGCGCCTACGTCGAGGAGACCGACCCGGACTTCAGCGACCCGGTGGACGCCTTCCACACCCTGTGGTTCAGCGGCGCGGCCCGGCTCACCCAGGGCTTCTCACCGCACCGGCGGCAACTGCTCGACCCCGGCCTGCGGGAGATCTGCGCCCAGGGCGCGAGGTCGAGCGCGCTGGACTATCTGGCCGCGGTGGACGTCCGCATGGACCTCGGCCGCCGGATGGGCCGCTTCCACGAGCGGTACGACCTGCTGGTCACGCCCACGCTGCCGATCACGGCGTTCGAGGCGGGCGAGGAGGTGCCGCAGCGCTCCGGCTTCCGGCGCTGGACCGGCTGGACACCGTTCACCTACCCCTTCAACCTCACCCAGCAGCCGGCCGCAACGGTCCCCGTGGGCACCGACGGCGACGGTCTGCCGGTCGGGATGCAGATCGTCGCGGCCCGGCACCGGGACGATCTGGTGCTGCGGGCCTCGCACGCCCTGTGCGAGGCGGGACTCACGCTCTCCGGAAGCTGAGCGTCTCCCCCGCCGCCCCGTTGCGCCACAGGTCGTTGCAGGCCTCGGCCATCGGCTCCAGGCCGTCCACGACCTGGCCCCAGACGATCCCGGGCACCCAGCCCACGTCGCCGTTGAGCAGCAGGTTGTTGCGCTCGTAGAAGAGGGCCAGGTCGACCACGGTGGTGCCGGGGCGGACCTCGCGGTCGTAGCCGTAGGCCTTCGTGCCCAGTTCGGTGCCGGTGAAGGAGAAGTAGCAGAGGTCGCCGGGGATCGGGGTGACCGTCGGGTTCTCCAGTGGGGGTTCCGTGGAGGCGAAGGGCGGGAAGAGGGCGTAGATCTCGTTGCGCGCGTACTTGGCGTGGAAGACGTCCCCCGCGAGCGGCAGCGCCTCCCACACTGCCGCGCAGGTCAGGGGCGCACGGTCGGCCAGCAGTCGTGCCGTGCAGTGCACGTCCCGCTGGTCGAGGGAGACGGTGACGAGTCGATCGGCCATGAAATCCAGGGTGCATACGACGGGTGCGCTTGGGTAGCCGCGCCGCCATGGCTCCACCACTTGGGAACGACGTACACACGATCCGGTCGGAACACAGACACAGTAGACGCTCGGTGCTCACGGGAGTCGCGGCACTCGGTGCGGTGGGCGCGCTGGGTGCCGCGGGCTGTACACGGGTGGCCTCGGCGTCCGGCAGGAGCGGCGGTGACCTGCTCGAACGGCTTCGTGCGCAGGGGGTCGTACGGCTCGGGATCGCCGGTGAGATCCCCTTCGGGTACATCGACAAGGACGGCCGTCTCACCGGAGAGGCGCCCGAGCTGGCGAAGGCGATCTTCAAACGGCTCGGCGTGGACCGGGTGCAGCCGGTGCCGACCGAGTTCGGCTCGCTCATTCCCGGGCTCAACTCCCAGCAGTTCGATGTCGTGGCCGCCGGGATGTACGTCAATCCCGAGCGCTGCCAGCAGGTGATCTTCGCGGACCCGGACTACCAGATGCTGGATTCGTTCATCGTCCGGAAGGGGAATCCGAAGGGGCTGCACTCCTACCGGGACGTGGTCGAGAAGAAGGCGAAGTTCGCCACCGGGACGGGGTACGCCGAGATCCAGTACGCGGTGGAGGCCGGGTACCGGGAGAGCGACATCCTGATCGTCCCGGACCAGGTCGCCGGGCTGAACGCCGTCGAGGCCGGGCGCGTCGACGCCTTCGCCGGTACGGCGCTGACCACCCGCGCGGTGGTGAAGAAGTCCGCCAAGGCGGAGGCAACCAAGCCCTTCACACCGCTGGTCAAGGGCAAACCGCACGTCGACGGCGGGGCGTTCGCGTTCCGGCCGACCGAGACGAGGCTGCGCGACGCCTTCAACGGGGAGCTGCGCAAGCTGAGGAGGAGCGGGGAGTTGTTCCGGATCCTGCGGCCCTTCGGCTTCACCAAGTCCGAGCTGACGGACCTCACCGCGAAGGAGCTGTGCGGCGGATGACCCCGGGGCTCTGGGAACTCGTACTGAGAGGCATATGGACCACGGTCCAGCTGCTGGTGTTCGGCGCGCTGCTGGCCACGGCGGTGTCCTTCGCCGTCGGCGTCGCGCGCACCCACCGGCTGTGGATCGTGCGCTTCCTCGCCGGCTTCTACACCGAGGTGTTCCGCGGGACATCGGCGCTGGTGATGATCTTCTGGGTGTTCTTCGTGCTGCCGGTCGCCTTCGGCTGGCAGCTGGTGCCGCTGTGGGCGGGCACCCTGGCGCTCGGGCTGACGTACGGCGCATACGGCTCGGAGATCGTGCGCGGCGCACTGAACGCGGTCGATCCGGCGCAGCGGGAGGGCGGGGTCGCACTCGGCTTCACGCCCTGGCAGCGGCTCCGGCTGATCGTGCTGCCGCAGGCGGTGCCGGAGATGATCCCGTCCTTCTGCAACCTGCTGGTCGAGCTGCTCAAGGGCACCGCGCTGGTGTCGGTCATGGGCATGGGCGACCTGACGTTCAGCGCCAACCTGGTGCGTCTGGCGCTGCAGCAGAGCGCGGAGATCTACACGTACGTGCTGCTGATCTACTTCGTGATCGCGTTCGTGCTGACCCGGCTGATGCGCGGTCTGGAGAAGCGGCTGAAGGCCGGGGTCGGCAAGGACGCCGGTACGGAGTCGGCTGCGCGTGAGCTGAAGCGGGCGCAGACGACCGGAGTGGGGGGTCGAGTCGCATGAAGTGGGACTGGAACGCGGTCGGCGACTTCATGCCGCTCTTCTGGGACGGACTGCTCGTCACCCTGCAGGCCCTGGCCCTCGGTTCGCTGCTGTCCTTCTCCCTGGGCCTGGTGTGGGCGCTGCTGATGCGGACGCCCAGCCGGTGGGTGCGCTGGCCGGTCGGGGTGGTCACGGAGTTCGTGCGCAACACCCCGCTGCTGGTGCAGCTGTTCTTCCTCTTCTACGTGCTGCCCGAGTGGGGCCTGACCTTCTCGGCCCTGGCCACCGGCGTCTTCGCCATCGGCCTGCACTACTCGACGTACACGATGCAGGTCTACCGGGCCGGTATCGAGGCGGTGCCCGTCGGCCAGTGGGAGGCGGCGACGGCGCTGAACCTGCCCGGGCGGCGGACCTGGATCGCGGTGATCCTTCCGCAGGCGATCCGCCGGGTGATCCCCGCGCTCGGCAACTACGTGATCGCCATGCTCAAGGACACGCCGATGCTGATGGTGATCACCGTGCTGGAGATGCTCGGGCGGGCCAGGCTCTTCTCCCAGCAGCACTTCCAGTTCACCGAGCCCCTCACGGTGATCGGTGTGGCCTTCATCCTCATCTCCTACCTGGCCTCCCTTCTTCTGCGAGCCCTGGAGCGACGCCTTGTCCGTTGAGACCCGCACACAGCCAGCCACCACCGACGCGCATCCGACCGAGCTGGTCCGCCTGGAGGGGGTGACCAAGCGGTTCGGGGACAACACGGTCCTCGACGGCCTCGACCTCTCCGTGGACGCGGGCCGGCACGTGACCCTGATCGGCCCCTCCGGCTCCGGCAAGACCACGATCCTCAGGCTGCTGATGACCCTCACCGAGCCGGACGAGGGCACGATCAGCGTGGACGGGCAACAGCTCTTCCCGGCGCCGGAGAAGCAGGTCCGGGAGGTCCGCAAGAAGATCGGGATGGTGTTCCAGCAGTTCAACCTGTTCCCGAACATGTCCGTGCTGCGGAACATCACCGAGGCGCCGGTGCAGGTGCTCGGCCTGTCCAGGGACGAGGCCGAGGCGCGGGCGCGGGAGCTGCTGGACCTGGTGGGACTGGCCGACAAGTGCGACGCGCGGCCCACCCGGCTCTCCGGCGGACAGCAGCAGCGGGTGGCGATCGCCCGGGCGCTGGCGATGCGGCCGCGGGTGCTGCTGCTGGACGAGGTGACCTCGGCGCTCGACCCCGAGCTGGTCGCGGGCGTGCTCGATCTGCTCAGGGACATCGCCCGCAGCACCGACATCACGATGCTGGCCGTGACCCACGAGATGGGTTTCGCCCGGGACATCTCCGACCAGGTCCTGATGTTCGACGCGGGACGGGTGATCGAGTCGGGTCCCCCGGAGAAGATCTTCAGCGATCCGGAGCAGGACCGTACCCGGGAATTTCTCAGCGCGGTGCTGTGACTACGCGGTGTGAAGACGGGAAGTGTCGAGGTCCGAGCGATGGGTGATGACCCTGGCATATGCCACCGGGTCTGCGCCCCAGTTGAGAGGGGTCGGCAAGGGCCACAATCTCGCCAACACCCTCTCCCTGAAGGCCCTTTGCCCGTTATCGTGGTACGGATCCGCCGACCGGATTTCGCGGCCACAGACAGGCGAGCGCAGGGGGACACCGTGGCGCTGATGCACGAGCCGACCGCCCCGTACCACTCCGCCCAGGACGCGCTGCGCGTCCTGGAGACCGTGGCCCGTCACCCCGCCGGCGTCACCGACACCGAACTGGCCCGCCGCACCGGCCTGGGGCCCGAGCGGCTGACCGCCCTGCTGCGCATGCTGCGCCGCGAGGGCTACGTCGAGCAGATCACCGACGGCGCGTACGTCACCGGCGACACCCTGCGCCGCCTCACCTCGGCGCACGACCGCGAGCGCGCCCTGCGGGACAAGCTCCAGCACACCCTGGACCGGCTGCGGGACTCCGTCGGCGCGGCCGTGTACATGAGCCGGTACGTGGACGGCGAGGTCAGGGTCACCCAGTACGCCGCCGGGCCGACCACCCCGGCGGTCAACGAGTGGGTCGACTTCCGCTACTCCGCCCACGCCACCGCCGTCGGCAAGAGCCTGCTGACCCAGCTGGACCACAACGGCCGCCGCGACCACCTCTCCCGGCACAAGATGGCCCGCCTCACCTCGCGCACCATCACCAGCGACAAGCTGCTGCTCTCCCGCCTGGAGTCCCAGCCGCCGACGGTGCCGGTGCTGGACCTGCAGGAGTACGCGATCGGCACGGTCTGCGCGGCCGTCCCGATCACCGCCGGCGCGTCGGTCGGCTGCCTGGCGCTGTCCCTCCCGGTGGAACACGCCCACCGCCTCCGCCAGGCCGCGGACGCCCTGAACCGGAGCGCGGCACCGGTGCTGCTGTCCCTGGCGATCTAGGTGGTCACCAACACTGCTCCGGACCAGGTACTATTTTCTTCGTCGCCGGCCGCGAAGAGCGGAAGGCGAGAGTCATGCGCCGCTAGCTCAGTTGGTTAGAGCAGCTGACTCTTAATCAGCGGGTCCGGGGTTCGAGTCCCTGGCGGCGCACAATGACGATGGCGAGCCATGTCCGCAAGAAACGCGGATCTGGCTCGCCATCTCTGTTATTACGCGGCTGCGCCGCGCGCAGTGGGGGCTCCGCCACCCACACCCCCCACTGAGGGGCCCTTCGCGGAAGCGAGGGGCCCCTCGACGTCTTCCGTGGTCAGCCTTCGGTAGGCGTCCTCTCCCGGCGGCCGCCACCACACCGGATCGGCGCACCGGAACCCCTCCTGCCGCAGCAGCGCCCGATGGATCTTGTTGGTGGCCGTCACGGGCATCCGCTCCACCACGCGCACGAACCGCGGCGCCATCTTCGTCCCGAGGTCGGGCTGGGCCCGCAGGAACTCCGCGAAGCCGGCCGGCTCGAACCGTCCGGCCAGGGTCGCCATCACCTGGTCCCCGGTCACCGGATCCGGCACCCCGTACACGGCGGCGGCCACCGCACCCTCGTACCGGGCGACGATGTTCTCGATCATCGCGGCGGCCAGGTTCTCCCCGTCGACCCGGATCCGGTCGTCGGTGCGCCCGGCGAAGTACAGGTACCCCCCGGCATCCCGGTAGAAGAGGTCCCCGGTCCAGTACGCCCCTCCCCGCCGGCGCTCGGCCTCGGCGGCCGGGTTGCGCCAGTACCCCTCGAAGGGGTTGGGCCCCCGGTTCACCAGCTCCCCGATGGCCTCGTCACCGTTGAGCAGCCGCCCGCCGGTATCGAAGACGGCTACCGGACACTCCCGCCCCGTGCCCGGATCGAGCACCACCAGGCCGGCCCCCGCCGGCCCCACCGCCCCCGCCGGAGTTCCCGGCGCCCACTGGACGGCCGCCCCGCCCTCCGACGACCCGTACCCCTCCACCAATCGCACCCCGAACCGCCGCTCGAAGGCGGCCGCGTCCACCGCGCCGGCCTCCGTACCGAAGCCCGTCCGCAGCGGATTGTCCCGGTCGTCGGCCCGCGCCTCGGTGGCGAGGAGGTACTGGATCGCCCGCCCGACATAGGTGAAGTACGTCGCCTCGTACCGGCGCACGTCCGCCAGGAACCCGGACGCCGAGAACCGCCGCCGCAGCGCCACCCCGGCCCCGGCGGCCAGCGCGGGCGCCCAGTCCGCTATCACCGCGTTGCCGTGGAACATCGGCATGCAGACGTAGTGCACATCGTCCGCCCGCACCCCGAACTGCCCCACCAGCGCATGTCCCGCCGCGGCCAGCCGACCCTGGGAACAGATGGCGGCCTTGGGCGCGCCGGTCGAGCCGGAGGTGAAGTAGAGCAGCATCCGGTCGGCCGGGCCGGGCCGGGACGGATCGGGCACGGCGCCGGCGTAGGGGGCGAGAAGAGCGCCGTACTCCTCGGAGTCGGTCACGACGATGCGCACGCCCGGCAGCTCCAGCTCGGCCAGCAACGGCAGGTGCGCCCGCTCGGTGACCAGCACCGGGCACTCGGTGTGCCGGATGTCCCTGGCCAGCTCGGCGCCCCGCCGGGTGGGGTTGATCCCGGCAACGGCGGCTCCGGCCAGCGCGGCCGCCCCGAGCCACAACGGGAACTCCTCGGTGTTGTCGAGCAGCACGCCGACGTGCGGTACGGCACCGGCGGGCAGCAGGTCGGCCAGCAGCGCCGCCCGGGCCGCCGCCCCCGCGGCCACCTCGTGATGGCTCAGCACCCGCTCCTCGCACCACAGTCCCGGCCGGTGGTCCCCCCACCGCGCCGCGACCAGCTCGGCGACCGTGCGCATCCTGGACTCCATGGCGGAGTACGGTAACTGACGGATCATCAGATAGGGAGAGGTCCGGGCTCACCGACTGCCCGCGCACACCCTGCCCGAGGGCTACGGGAGCAGGCCGTCCGACTCCGTGAACATCATGTGGGCGACGGTGATGAAAACGACGCAGAAGCTGATGGCGACGCCGAGGAACGCGAGGCCGCAGCCCGTACCGAGCGCGAGCTTGGTGCGGGACGGGGGCAGGGCGGTGGCCCGCTCGGGGTACTCCGGGAGGTAGCGCACGGTGACAAAGTCGCCCTCCACGATCGTCGAGGGGCCGTTCCCCTCGTCGAAGCGGACCGTGCGGCCCTCGCGCGTGGTGAACTCGTAGACGTGGTGGAGGGTGGTGTGCACGGAGGTGTCCCCGCCGCCGCCACTGGTCGTCGTGTACGACCGCAGGCAGCGGGCCTCGGCCGTCAGGCCGTGCTGCCAGGTCCTGCTGATCCTCCTGGCCCGGCGGACGAGCAGGTACGCGGCGTACGCCATGAAGCCGATCATGATGACCGGTACGGCGTAGAAGAACAGTTCCATGAGGTCCCCCGAGGTCACTTCGCCGTTCCGATCGACCGGCATGGCGGGAACCTACCCACGCCGCAGGCCGGTCGGCCTCAAGTGAAGCTCAGAATCAGGTCCCGCGTGCGCCGACGACGGCGCCGGCGCACGCGGACCCTACCCGCGGGGGGATCAGAAGGTGACGTCGGAGCAGGCGTAGAACGCGTTGCCCGTGTCGGCGATCGTCCACACGGCGAGGATGACGTGGTGACCGCTCAGCCCGGACGGCAGGGTGCCGCTGTGACTGAGGGTGGCCGGCGGGCGCTGGCCGTTGTACGGCACCGTCAGGAACGGCGTGGTGGTGAGGTCCGAGCGGGACAGGGCGTGGTTCTGGTTCCAGCCCTGCTTGGTGACGTAGTACTTGAAGTCGGTCGTGGCGTGCATGGCGGTGAACTGCCAGCGGAAGGTGTACGACTGACCGCCGGTCACCTTCGTGGTGGGCCAGGCCGCGCCGGACGGCGTCGCCGGCGAGCTGAGCTGGGCGAACCGGCTCAGTCCGCCGCTGCAGATCTGGCCGTCGGCGGGTCCGGCGGCCGGGAAGCCCTTGGGGCCCTCGACACTCTGCGGCTCCCACTGGATGTCGCCGCAGTTCGCCACGGTGCCGTTCTGGCAGAGCTTCTGCCTGCTGATGGGGAGGTCGGTGTAGCCGTGCCCGCTGGCACCGCCGGTGGAGAGCGCGAAGGCTCCGGCGGTCACCACACCCAGCACGACTGCGGATAACGCAGAGAATCTGGTCTTGGTGCGCATGCTGCCGCTCCTGGAGAACGTGGGGGAGGTTCACTGAGCTGAGCCGTGCAGTAGGTCTAGACCAAGTCCCAGATTATTGCCGTTAGTTGGCCGTGTCTATATCAAGACGTGTCCATACCGATCGCGAGGCCTGTCCCACGCCGCTGCCGGGCCGTCACATAGGCTCCCCGCGCCCCGAGCAGAACGCGACCGTCAGGTCCCGGACGAGCACCTTGCGCTCGTAGTCGTCCAGTTCGACCAGACCGCGCATGGTCAGCCGGGTCACCGTGTCCTCCACCGAGTCCACGACCGAGTTGAGCATCGTGGCCCGCTGCCGTGCGTCCAGCGCGGCGATCCGGCGCCGGTGCATCGCGGCCGCGATCTCGGGCGCGTACTCCACCCGGACCGGCTGCACCGAGAACACCTCCAGGCCGACCGGCGCCGCGTCCGCCGCCACCAGCCGGGTCAGCGTCTCCCCCGCCGCCGCCACCCCGCCCGGCGTCCCGCCCGGCAGATCCACCGGCACGCGGACGAGTGCCGCCTCCACGCACTCCCGCAGATAGGTCTCATGGTCGTCGATGCCGAGCACGGCCCGCGCGGTGTCCCGCACCCGCCACACCACCAGCACCACCACCCGCAGGGCCACCCCGTTGGCGTCCGACGCCGGCATCGCCTCGCTGCGCCAGTGCCGCAGTCGCACATTCACCCGGCGGCGCACCAGCAGCGGGTTCACCCAGAGCAGGCCGGTGCGCCGGACCGTCCCCCGGTAGCGGCCGAACAGCCCGAGCAGCCTGGCCTGTCCGGTCCGGCCCCGGGCGAGCCCGCCGAAGCCGAGCACCCCGAGCGCCCCGGCCCCGGCGTACGCCGCCCACTGCGCCGGCCCCAGCCCCGCGCCCGTGTACGACGGCAGGCCCAGCGCCTCCCCCGTGAGCGACGGCAGCACACCCGCCCACCACGAGGTGGCCAGGCACCCCACGATGCCGCCCGCGCCGGCCAGCACCCCGGCCAGGCCGGGCAGCACCCGCGCCGGACGCTCCACCAGGTCGGGGTCGACCTGCGGCACCGTCCGGCTGCGGGCCGGAGCCGGGCGCCGCAGCCGGGGCTGTTCCCCGGTGCCCTGCCGGCGGCCCACCACGGCGGGCTTCACCGGCACCGACACCGGCTCGGGTTCGTCGCGGAAGAGCAGATGGACGGGGATCTCGGTGGTCGCCTCGTTCTGGATCAGCCGGACCGGACGGGTGGCCGTACCCCCCGTACCTCCCGGCCCCCCGGAGCCGCAGTCCGGGCCCTGCGCGCCCGTCGAGCCCTCCGGCTGCTCCTCGGACTCGGACGTGTGTGACGTGGTTGTGCTCATGCGTGCCTCCAGCCTCCGCGCCAGATGCGTCATGCCAGTGGGAGTGGGATCAGGGGCGCGCGCCTGCGCGCACAGACAGTCGGGTCCGTGCAGGCAGACAGCGGGCCTGCGCGCACGGAGCGCGCCTACGCGAACAGCCGGCGCCAGGTCTCCGGGCCCGGGTAGCCGTCCGCCGCGCCGCCCCGCCAGCCCTGGCTGCGCTGGAACGCCTGCACGGCCCGCCGGTCCGCTTCGCTCCAACTCGACCCCGGGCCGGTGTCGTAGAACCTGCCGAATCCTTTCTTCACCAGCTGCTTCCCCAGCTGGGTGACGTACTCGTTCTCCGCACCCGGGCGGAAGAGGTTCCGGCCGGGATAGCCGGGGACGCCGTGCGAGGCGGGCCGGGCGGAGGGACTGCCGGGCCGGGCCGGGCTCGCGGCTCCTGGCTTGATGTCCTTGCCCTGCCCGGTGACGAGCAGGCTCCAGGTGCGCGGGCCGGGCAGCCCGTCGGCGTCCTTGTCCTTCCAGCCCTGGGCCAGCTGGAACGCCTGGGTCGCCTTCCGGTCCGCCTCGCCCCAGACCGGACCCGGACCGTTGGCGTAGAAGGAGCCGGCGCCGCGGGCGATCAGCATCCGGCCGAGCTGGGTGACGTAGGTGTTGTTCGCGCCGGGTCCGAAGTGCTCGGCGCCCGGGAAGCGCACCGGCGCCTTGCCGTCGGCCTCCCCTTGCGCGCCCGCGGTGCCTGCGGTCACACCCTTGTACCGGTAGGGGACGTACTTGTCGGCGTTGGTCCAGTAGGGGTAGGGGGTGGCCTGGCGGCGGGTGTTCGGGGGCGTCTGTTCGTAGACCGTGTAGGAGGCGTGCGTGTAGTCCGTCCAGCCGCCGAAGATCACGACGTGGGAGCCTTTCTCGGGGTTGGCCGGGTTGTGGAAGAGGAGGATGTCGCCGGGCTGCAGCTCCTCCTTGGTGATCTTCACGCCGAACTGGTCGAGGCTGCCCGTCCACTCGTTGGTGCCCAGCCCCCAGGCCATGGAGACGTAGCCCGAGCAGTCCTGCCGGTAACCGTCGGACCAGTAGGCGCTCATGCTGTACGGCACCTTCGCGGCGACCCAGACCTTGGCCCGGTTGATGATCTCGGTCCGGGTGGCGGGGGGAATCCGGGGCGCCGAAGGCTTGACCGGCTTGCCGGCCGGGCCGTGCAGCGGGGCCCTGGCGCCCTGCGGGGTGGCGGGGTTGCCGTCCGCCGCCGGGGTGCCGGGGCGGGGCGAGGGGTGGGGGGTGGCGTGGGCTGCGGCCGGAGGGGTTGCGCCGAGGGCGGCGGACGCGGCGGCGGCCACGACCACGACCCCTCGGGCCGCCGAGTGGCCACCGAGGCGGCCGGACTGCGGGCGGGGGCTCGTCCGCCCGTGGACACAGCCGGGGCAGCCGCAGTCGCTCACGGGGTCGACCTCCTCGAACACCGGAGCGGTCATGCGATCTGCCTCACATTCTGAGTGGATTTGTCCGCGAGTGTGCACATTGATCAGTTTCACAACTGTCGTCGGGGCGCGCATGTTGACGGTCCGAATGATGTACAAGCCCCCTCGACCCCCTCCCCGGGGCACCCGGGCGTGGTCGGGAGCACCCCTCCAGGTCAGGTAGAGTTCTCTTGTCAGCAAGCGCCGCTAGCTCAGTTGGTTAGAGCAGCTGACTCTTAATCAGCGGGTCCGGGGTTCGAGTCCCTGGCGGCGCACAATGACGATGGCGAGCCACGTCCGCAAAAAACGCGGACCCGGCTCGCCATCTCTGTTATCGCGCGACTGTGTCGCGCGCCGTGGGGGCTCCGCCACCCACACCCCCGTCGAAGAAGGTCCCCCGTGCGAACGGGGGACCTTCTTGTTGTTTGGCCGGATACCCTCTGGCCATGGCAGCTCGCGACCTCCAGGAGCGGATCAAGAAGCTCATCATCGACCGCAGGCTGCCCTCGGGCGCCCCACTGCCGACCGAGCCCGAGCTGATGGAGTTCCTCGGGGCGAGCCGGAACTCGGTGCGGGAGGCGCTGAAGGCGCTCCAGGCGATGGGGATCGTGGAGATCCGGCACGGGTTCGGGACGTACGTCGGCCCCATGTCGCTCGCCCCGATGATCGAGGGACTCGCCTTCCGCACGGTCGCCGGGCACTACCGGGGCGAGGACTCCCTGCTCCAGCTGCTGGAGCTGCGTGAGGCCGTGGAGACGGGACTGGTCTCGCGGCTGGCCGGGCGGCTGCCGGAGGGCGACCTCACCGAACTGGACGACCTCGTGACCCGGATGGAGCGGGAGGCCGCGGAGGGCCGCGGCCTCGCCGAGACCGACCGCGCGTTTCACGCCACCCTCTACCGGGGGCTGGACAACGTGTTGCTCAGCGAGGTGCTGGAGGCGTTCTGGGACGCCTTTCACCGTGTCCAGCAGGATCTGCTGGACGTGCCGCAGGATCCGCGGGTCACCTGCCGCCAGCATCGCGAGATCCTCGACGCCGTGCGCTCCGGTGATTCCATACGGGCGGAGAACGCCATAAGAGACCACTTCGGCAACATCCGTGCACGGCTGTCCCCAGCAGCCGTGTTTGACCGGTAAACATCCCGTTTCGCGACTTGCGATCACACGGAACACCGTAGAACCCTGGTTGTTCAACGTGCCGCTGATTCGCGGTGGTTGGGGGGCCAGTAGCCGGTTGCGGAGTTTATGGGGCGGGGGTCCCGTTTCGCGAACGGATACCGAGGGGAGCAGTCCGTAACCGGATGGGCACGGTTCCGCGTCTCCGAGACGTGGAAGAGATGGTGACGGTGACCCACCAGGACCGCACAGACACGCACTGAGCTGCGTGTGGGGGGATGACTCATGACGTCGACGCCGACGGGCGCCGGGCATAGCCATAGTTCGTCACAGTACGCACACAACCGATCACAAACGATGCATCTTCGGCCGTCCGGGTACCGGACCGGCACCACGGGGGCTTTCCGCAGGATCAAGAAGAGCCTGCCGAGATACGACTATGAGCACTACAGCCGACTCGCCGGTCCCCTCACC